>NZ_JBFOCL010000025.1:0-42735 GCF_040907785.1 Aeromonas sp. s8 | reverse complement strand
AGCGACGCAACAGTGTGTTGCTGCGGGAGTGGAATTCTACTCAACCGCCTTCTCGAGTCAAGCCTTATTTTCAAAGGCTTTTCGAGGTTATCGACTTGGCTTTCTGCGTTGCCGCTTGCCCTGTCGATGGAGGCGCATTATAGGGAACAGATTCTTTCTGGCAACCCCTTATCTGCAATAAAATTGCAAAAAACAGCACTTTTTTAGTTATTCATATCCAACCACAGCTTTTATACAAACTTATCCACAGAAAGCGGTTCAAGATTGCTAGAATGGCCGAAAACAAGGAGGCCAAGATGGACTTGCGACTGAGACCGTACAAAGGAAAACGCCCGCAACTGGGCAAAGGAGTATATGTAGATCCCTGCGCGACACTGGTGGGCGATATCGAGCTGGCCGACGACGCCAGCATTTGGCCCATGGTGGCGGCACGGGGAGATGTGAACCATATCCGCATCGGCGCCCGCAGCAATATTCAGGACGGCACCGTATTGCACCTGACCCGCAAGAGCGCCAGCAACCCGACCGGCTATCCGCTGCTGATCGGTGAAGATGTCACGGTTGGTCACAAGGCGATGCTGCACGGCTGCACCATTGGCAACCGGGTGCTGGTCGGCATGGGTGCCATTCTGCTTGATGGCGTCGTGGTTGAAGATGATGTGATGATCGGCGCAGGTTCGCTGGTGCCACCAGGCAAGCGACTCGAGTCGGGCTTTCTATATATAGGGAATCCCGTCAAACAGGCTCGCCCGCTCAAGCCCGCCGAGATCGCCTTCCTCAAGACCTCGGCCGACAACTATGTCCTGCTCAAGGATGAGTATCTGCAAGAGACCTGATAGGGCTGGCAGAAACAGGAAGCCCGGCATGATGCCGGGCTTCGCTTCTTATATAGCTATATAGCCGTGCAGAACGGCTGACCGGAAATCAGTGGGCCTGATCCCAGTTATCACCGGTACCCGCTTCAACCAGCAGCGGCACATGCAGTTCGGCAGCGGCCGACATCTTCTCCTTGATGATGGCGGTGTACTCCTCCAGCTTCTCTTCGCGGATCTCGAACACCAGTTCATCGTGTACCTGCATCAGCATGCGGATCGACTCATCCTCGATACCGCGGATCCAGCTGTCCACATTGATCATGGCACGCTTGATGATATCGGCAGCCGTGCCCTGCATGGGGGCGTTAATGGCGGCCCGCTCGGCAGCCTTGCGCAGACCGGCGTTGCGTGACTTGATATCCGGCAGATAGAGACGGCGGCCAAACAGGGTCTCGACATACCCCTGGGCTTCCGCCTGCTGACGGGTGCGCTCCATATACTCCAGCACGCCCGGGTAGCGCTCGAAGTAGAGATCCATGTACTTCTGCGCTTCGGCACGACCGATCCCCAGCTGCTTGGCCAGACCGAAGGCACTCATGCCGTAGATAAGGCCGAAGTTGATCGCCTTGGCGCTGCGGCGCATGTCGGTGGTGACCGCATCGAGCTCTACGCCAAACACCTCGGCGGCAGTCGCCTTGTGGATGTCCTTGCCCTCGGCAAAGGCGGTCAGTAGCCCCTTGTCACCGGAGAGGTGCGCCATAATGCGCAGCTCGATCTGGGAGTAGTCCGCCGCCACCAGCTTGTAACCGGCGCTCGGGATGAAGGCCTGCCGGATCCGGCGCCCTTGCTCGTTGCGCACCGGGATGTTCTGCAGGTTGGGATCAGATGATGACAAACGGCCCGTAGCCGCTACCGCCTGATGATAGGAGGTGTGCACCCGCCCGGTCCGGGGCTTGATCATCAGCGGCAACTTGTCGGTGTAAGTGGACTTGAGCTTGGCCAGACCGCGATGTTCCATCAGCAGTTGCGGCAGCTCATAGGTCTCCGCCAGCTCGGCCAGCACCTCTTCTGCGGTGGATGGCGCACCCTTCGGAGTCTTTTTGATGATCGGCAGGCCCAGCTTGGTGAAGAGGATCTCCCCCAGCTGCTTGGGCGAGGAGAGGTTGAACTCCTGCCCGGCCAGCTCATGGGCCTGCTTCTCCAGCTCCGCCAACCGCAGCTCGATCTCCTGACTCTGCTGGTGCAGCAGCTTGGGATCGATGGTGGTGCCGAGCAACTCCATCCGCGCCAGCACTGGCAGCAGCGGCAGTTCGATCTCGCTGAATACCCTGGCAAGACCCGGCACGGCTTCCAGCTGACCCCACAGCACCTGATGAAGACGCAGGGTGATGTCGGCATCTTCCGCCGCATAAGGGGCCGCCTGCTCCAGCTCGATCTGGTTGAAGGTGAGCTGTTTCACCCCTTTGCCCGCGATATCTTCAAACGAGGTAGTCTCGACCCCGAGGTAACGCTTGGCCAACGAATCCATGTCGTGGCGGCTGGCGGTGGAGTTGAGCACGTAGGATTCGAGCATGGTGTCGTAGGCAATGCCCTGCAGGTCGATGTCGTGGTTGAGCAGCACGTTGCGATCGTACTTGAGATTCTGCCCCACCTTGAGACGGGTCGGATCTTCCAGCAGCGGTTTGAGCTTGCCGAGCACCACAGCCTCGCTCAGCTGTACCGGTGCCCCCAGATAGTCGTGGCCAAAGGGCACATAAGCAGCCTTGCCCGGCTCAACCGCGAAGGAGACGCCGACGATCCGTGCCTCCATATAGTCGAGACTGGTGGTTTCGGTATCGAAGGCAAACAGCGGTGCCGTTTTCAGCTGTTCCAGCCAACCGTCAAACTCGGCTTCGTCCAGAATGCAGCGGTAGTCGGTTTCGATGGCGGCAACCGGAGCGGTGCTCTCATCGCCAGCTTCGTCCTGTCCGGCGCTCTCGCTCCCCTCTTCACCACCGGATTCCAGCTCCTTGATCAGGTTGCGCAGCTCGTATTCGCGATAGACCGCCAGCAGGGACTCCTTGTCGACCGGTTTGAGCAACAGCTCTTCCAGACTCTGTTCCAGCTCGACATCGGTCTTGATGGTCGCCAGTCGATAGGAGAGACGAACCTGCTCCTCCTGCTCGCGAAACTTGTCAGCGAACGCCTTGGAGCCACGGAAGCCGAGGGCGGCGACCTTGTCGAGGTTGGCGGCAATCTCGTCGATGCTGCCAATCCCCTGCAGCAGGGCCAGTGCGGTCTTCTCGCCGACACCGGTCATGCCGGGAATGTTGTCGACCTTGTCACCCATCAGGGCCAGGTAGTCGATGATGAGCTCGGGCGGCACGCCAAACTTCTCGATCACCCCTTCCCGATCGGTCTTCACATCTTTCATGGTGTCGATCAGGGTGACATGGTCGGAGACCAGCTGTGCCATATCCTTGTCACCGGTGCTGATCAGCACCGGCAGTTGCTTCTCGGTCGCCTGGCGGGCCAGGGTGCCGATCACATCGTCTGCCTCCACCCCTTCCACCATCAGGAAGGGGAAACCCATCGCCTTGATCATCTGGTGGATAGGGGCGACCTGGCTGCGCAGATCGTCCGGCATGCTGGCACGGGTCGCCTTGTACTCGGGATAGATGTCATCACGGAAGGTCTTGCCCTTGGCATCAAACACCACGGCCACATGACAGTCAGGATATTGCTTGCGCAGGCTGCGCATCATGTTGGCCATGACACGGACGGCGCCGCTCGGCAAACCGGTCGATGTGCGCAGATCAGCCTGCTGGGAGGCGAAGAAGGCGCGGTAAAGATAAGAGGAGCCGTCGACCAGAATAAGGGGGTTGCTAGGGGCCATGAAATCGTCCTGCCAGAGATAAACAGCCGCTAGGATGCCACAGGGCCCCCCTCACACCAAGGGGCGCAGCAACAGCACACAGCGCCTGATAAAGGGACTCAGTCTGTGGATAACTCTGTGTTCAAAAATGGGGCGCATCAGAGTGCACAGTGATGAAGCTGTGCACAAGAATACAAAAAGCCATTAAAAACAATTAATTGAGATCGTAAAAACCGATCGAGAGACAGTTAGAATGATCTCGATCAATGTGGAAAAAGATTTAAGGGAGTAGGTACGGCAGGATCCAAAACGAAACAATCCTAGCACAGCAAGATGACTTGACCAGCGGAGGGCGAGCGATAACCATACAAAAGTACAACAATCCATCCTGGCTCACATTTTCAACAACGAGGAGTTTGCCATGAAAAAAGTGGCCGTGATTTTGAGTGGCTGCGGTGTCTTTGACGGGGCCGAAATCCACGAGGTCGTAATCAGCCTGCTGGCGTTGGCCCGTCAGGGAGCCGCCGTCCAGTGCTTCGCCCCGAACGTAGCGCAGCTCCATGTCATCAACCACCTGACCGGTGAAGTGAGCGAGGGAGAGAGCCGCAATGTACTGGTCGAAGCGGCCCGCATCTGTCGTGGCCAGATAAAGGATGTGGCCGAGCTGGATGCGGCCGATTACGACGCGCTGCTGGTGCCCGGCGGCTTTGGCGCGGCCAAAAACCTGTGCGACTTCGCTATCAAAGGAGCCGAGTGCCAGATCCAGCCCGATGTGCTGAAATCGTGCCAGAGCTTTGCCAAAGCCAACAAACCGGCCGCCTATATCTGCATCGCACCCGCCATGATCCCGCTGATCTATGGTGCCGGGACGCTGGCGACCATCGGCCATGACGAGAGTACCGCCAACGCCATCGAGGCGATGGGTGGCAGCCATCTCAACTGCCCGGTCAACGAATTCGTGGTGGATCAGGAGCGCAAGGTGATCTCCACCCCCGCCTACATGCTGGCCAACAACATAGTCGAAGCGGCGGACGGCATCGAGAAGACAGTCAAGCAACTGCTGGCGCTGTAATCTCCATCCCGCCAAAAACAGACGGGCCGCTCATGGAGCGGCCCGTTTTCAATTCTGCCTGAAGGCAATGAATTAGATGGTTTCGCCCATCTGATCCATTTTGCCCAGCAGGGCACGCAGACGCTCCTGCCACGCAGTGTGCTCGTTGCGCAGCTGATGGTTCTCGTCTTGCAGCTTGCTGTTCTGCTCTTTCAGCTCGTCCAGCTCCATCTTCAGCAGGGAGATGTTGTCGACGGCGGATTGTACTTTGGATTCGAGTTGCTCAAGGACTTCTAGTGACATATGCATACCTGTTTGTTCAATTGCGATGCCCCACAGAGGGCGATTCAAGCGCGTGAAGCCAGCATACCCCGAGCGCATCGGCACAAACAAGCCAGTGCGCTGTAAAATGCGCCTTCCATAGATGTATTGTCTAAATATGCGTCTATTTTTCTCGCATCCTGCGCCCGAGTCGCGACAACACACTGAACCGTGCGTAAAAGGCCCCGCCACCCGCGCATCATTTGCCCCCTCCTGACGGCGCCACCGTTATCCATGCAAGGCGATATAAGCCCCCAGCAACAGACAGGCGACCACATACATCAGCAGGCCGTAGAGCAGGTTCCAGCGCAGGATCAGCCCGGCACTGAGGTTGTAGCGGGAGGCCAGCGCCAGATTGGAGCCGGAGAGCGGACTGGTGCCGGTGGCAAGCCCCCATCCCAGCAGGAAACACATGCCGAGCAGGCTGGGATCCGGTGCCAGCGGCCAGAGTAGCGGCGCCAGCCCGGAGATACTGATAAGCGGATGCACCCCGACGATGGCCACCAGCAGGATCAGCAGCAGAGTGAGGGATGCTTCGAGCCAGCCAAAGTGGTTGAACAGCGGCAGGCCGTGACCAGCACCGAGATCGATGACCGACAACGCACTGTTGATGCCTGCCGCCAGCAAACCGGCCCCCAGAAACAGCACCAGCTGACCACCGATGGCGGGGAAGCGCTCCACCACCTGCCGCTTGAGGGCCGCCTTGCGCCCGACCCTCGGCATAAAGAGCAGCGCCAGCAGCGGGGCCACCAGCGCGATCACCGCCAGAATGCCGAGCTGGGGCCAGACCTGCTTGATGAGCAGCACCAGCAGCGCCAGCGTGACCGGCAACCCCAGTGTCTGCAGCCGCAGCGGATAACCGGCAAAATCGGCCACTCCGATCCGCTCCACCTGCCAGGCGGTCAGCCCCATCGCCAGCAAGGCGGCGAGGATCCCGAACGGCAGAATATGAGAGAGCTGCAAGCCCGGCGCATAGGTGAGCGCCACCGCCATGGCGACAAAGAAGGGTGACCAAAAGGCGGCGGCACAAAATATCCGGCTCAGTACCATCACCTGACGCCGCTCCAGGGTGCCATTGCGCTCCAGCCGATCGCCGATGATAAACAGCACCGAGAGATTGATGACCGCACCCAGCAGATTGAGGCTGGCCATGGTGCTCCACAGCCCTTTGCGCCCGGTCCAGGAGGTGGTGCCGGTCAAGAGACCTGAGGTGGCGAGGTTGAGAGTGCTCACCGCGGCAAACATGGTGAGCATATTGATGTTGGGCAGCAGCCAGTCACCGGCACTGAGGGTAGCACCCTGCCACCAGGAGAAGATGAGCAGCAACAGCGCCGCGCCATACAAGGCCAGCGCCTGCCGCTTGGCGGCCCCCACCAGCCAGGGCCAGGTGAGCAGTGATGCCCCCCAGGCCGCAATGGCCGCAGGCCAGGGGGAGAGTCCCAGATAGAGATGGAGCAGGTTGAGCAGCCACATCCCCAAAATCAGATAACCCGACCAACGTTTGGCCATCGACTACTCCGGCCGGGAGATCAGAGACACTGATCCATATCCAGTGAAGGCTTGTCGCACTCCGGACGGCCGACGATCTTGGCAGGTACGCCAGCGACCGTGGTATGAGGCGGCACCGGGTTGATCACCACGCTGCCTGCGCCAATTTTGGCGCCCATGCCCACTTCGATATTGCCGAGCACCTTGGCGCCCGCCCCTATCATCACCCCTTCGCGGATCTTGGGGTGGCGATCGCCGCTCTCCTTGCCGGTACCGCCGAGGGTCACGCTCTGCAGGATGGAGACATCATCCTCAATCACCGCCGTCTCGCCCACCACTATGCCGGTGGCGTGGTCGAACATGATCCCCTTGCCGATGCGGGCGGCCGGGTGCACATCCACCCCGAACACCACCGAGATCTGGTTTTGCAGATAGAGGGCCAGCGAGCGGCGCCCCTGACGCCACAGCCAGTTGGCGACCCGATACCCCTGCAGGGCATGGAACCCCTTGAGATAGAGCAGCGGGGTGGAGAAGAGGTCGACCGCCGGATCCCGCTCCTGCACGGCGCAGATGTCGGCCGCCACTACCGTCAGCAGCTCGGGCTCGCTGCGCAGGGCCAGCTCGATCACCTCGCGCAAGGCGATGGCGGGCATGGTGGCGCTGTCGAGTTTGTTGGCCAGCTGGAAGCTGAGGGCCGAACGCAGATTCTTGTGATTTAGAATGGTGGAGTGGAAGAAGCTGGCCAGCATCGGCTCCTGGGCCGCCATGCACTCCGCTTCTTGCTGAATTTTGTGCCAGGTTTTGGCAACCAGTTCATCCATGTTGCAGCCTACTGTTGTTCTGGGTGAGGGCTCTGTTGTTCTTTTGTCAGCACCGAGATGGGGTCCATGTGGATGATGACATCCATCCGCTCGAATGCCTGGCGTACCGCCAGCTCGGCTTCATCGGCGATCTGATGGGCCTTGACCAGGGGGATCTGATCATCCAGTTCAAGATGCAACTGTACGAATCGGGTCGGCCCGGATTGACGGGTGCGCAGGTCATGTACGCCGTGTACACCTTCTACGGCACAGCAGAGCGCCATTATTCTCGCTTGTTCTTCCGCTGGCAACTGACGATCGAGCAGGGCCTGCACCGACTCGTAGCCGATGTGTCCCGCCCCCCACAGCAGGAACAGCCCGATCAGGATGGCAAACAGGCCGTCGGCCCAGTACCACCCCTGCCCCGCCAGCACCAGCGCCAGCAAGACACCGGCATTAAGCAGCAGATCGGAACGGTAGTGCAGCATGTCGGCCTTGATGGCCACACTGTTGGTCTTGCGAATGACAACGCTCTGGAAGCTGACCAGCAGCAGGGTCAGCACGATGGAGCCACCGCTGACCCAGAGACCCGCCTCCAGCCGCAGAATAGGCGCCTGATTGAGCAAGGATGAAATTCCGTGCATCACCAGCAGCAGGGCGGAGCCGGAGATAAAGGCCGACTGGATGAGGCCCGCCAGCGACTCCGCCTTGCCGTGACCGAAACGGTGTTCGTCATCGGCGGGGGCCAGCGCATAGCGAATGGCCAGCAGGTTGATGATGGAGGCACTCACATCCATGAAGGAGTCGGTGAGCGACGCCAGCAGGGTCGACGAGTCGGTCATCAACCAGGCGATCAGTTTGCCGATGATCAGCAAGGTAGCGGTGGTGACCGCCGCTAGGCTGGCAAAGGTCACCCAACGGGAATATTGTTGATGGCTCAAAACCGGCTTTCCTCTGGCGATGAAAAACTTATTATACCCTGACCCCGGCGTCAGTTTGGCGCGAAAATCTGCGGAATAACACCAGATGAACAGAATACTCCTGGTCGACGACGATCTTGAATTGACCCAACTGCTCACCGAAATTCTGACCCTGGAGGGATTTCAGGTCACGGTCGCCGAGGATGGTGAAGAGGGGCTGCAACGACTGGCGGAGCAGAGCTTCGATCTGGTGCTGCTGGATGTAATGATGCCCAAACTCAACGGCTTTGCCATGCTGACCAAGCTGCGCAAGACCCACGATACCCCGGTGCTGATGCTGACCGCCCGCGGTGACAGCCAGGATCGGGTCAACGGTCTGGAAGCGGGTGCCGACGACTATCTGGCCAAGCCGTTCGATGACAGGGAGCTGCTGGCCCGGGTACGCGCCATCCTGCGCCGTACCCAGAGCGCCCCGCCCCAGCGCGGCAACTCCTCCGACGAAGTGCACTTCATGGATATCGTGCTGCAACCCGGCCTGCAGCAGGCCCGCTGCGGCGAACAGCTGCTGGAGTTAACCGCCACCGAGTTTGGCCTGCTGGAGTGCCTGCTGCGTAATCCCGGCCAGATCGTCAGCAAGAGCCACCTCTCCGAGCAGGTGCTGGGCAAGAAGCTGGAACCCTTCGATCGCGCCATCGACATGCACCTGAGCAACCTGCGCAAGAAGCTGCCGGATCGCACCGATGGCCAGCCCCGCTTCAAAACCGTACGGGGGCGCGGGTACCTGTGGCTAGAGCAAGAATAGAGCGCATCAACTCCCTCAACGGGATCTCGACCCACATCTTCCTCTGGTTCTGGTTCATGCTGCTGGTGATGCTGGCCGCCGTGATCAGCCTGCCGACCCTGGATCCCCGCAACCAGATCCCGCTGCCGACCCACGAAGTCGCGCGGATGCAGAACAACGTGCAGGCCCTGCTCAACGCCGCCGAGCCGGATCAGGATTTCGATCTGGCCAAGGCGATGGACAAGATCGCCATGCTGCCGGTGGATAACGTCTACCTGCGCGACGAGAAGGGGCAGATCCAGTCCACCACCCATCCGCGCAAGTTCGTGGTGCGCTTTATGGTGGATGCCGATGACCCGGCCAATCCCATGCTAGGCAACGAGGATCGCAAAGCGATCGCCGGCCCCTTCCTGATGGAGCACCACGGTCATCGCTATCACGTCTATTTCGGCCTCAATGCCGAGAATCCCTACCTATTCCTGTTTATTCAGGTGCTGGATCACCCGATCCGCATTCTGGGCATCTCGATGCTGGTCAGCACCCCGCTCTGCCTGCTGCTCGCCTGGCGGCTGACCCGGCCCATCCTGCAGTTGCAGAAGTCGGTCTCCCAACTGGCGGCTGGCAATCTGGAGGTACAGATCCCCAACCTGGGACGGGGCGACGAGATCGGCCAGCTTGCGGATAACGTCAGCCGCATGGTGGAGACACTCAAGAGCATGATCCAGAAGCAGAAACAGCTGCTTTCCGATATCTCCCACGAGCTGCGCAGCCCCCTCACCCGGATGCAGCTGGCACAGGCGCTGATCCGCCGCAAGCAGGGTGACAGCGCCGAGCTGGCGCGGATCGAATCGGAGATCGGGCGGCTGGACAAGCTGATCGGCGATCTGCTGGATCTGTCGCGAGTGCAGCAGCATGTAGAGGCGCCGGTGGTACACCCGCTGGCCGACCTGCTGGAACCCATCCTCGAAGATGCCATGTTCGAAGCGAATCAGAGCGGCAAACAGCTCAGACTGCCGCCGCTACCTGCCGAGTCGATCCAGATGTGGCCCGAGCTGCTGGCCCGGGCGGTGGAAAACCCCCTGCGCAATGCCCTCAAATATGCCCGCGAGTTCATCAAGGTGGACTGGTATCGGGAGGGACTGGAGTGGGTGATGACCATTCGGGATGACGGCCCCGGCGTGCCTGACGAGCAGCAGGCGCTGCTGTTCCAGCCCTTCTTCCGGGTCGATGACGCCCGCAACGCCAAGACTGGCGGCACCGGGCTGGGGCTGGCCATCGCCTCGGAGGCAATACAGCGCCACGGCGGCACCATTGCGGCCAGCAACAATCACCCCACCGGGCTGACCATCACCATCCGCTTGCCCATCGCCTGATCCTTTTCATCCGGACGGGCGCTGGGTATGCTGGCGCCCCTTCTTGGCTTTACATCTCTTTGCAGGAGCTCGTCATGCTCGATATCGTCCTCTACCAGCCGGAAATTCCGCCCAACACCGGCAATATCATCCGGCTCTGCGCCAATACCGGTTACCGGCTCCATCTGATCGAGCCGCTGGGGTTTGAGTGGGATGACAAGCGGGTAAAGCGGGCGGGACTCGACTATCACGAATTTGCCGAGGTGAAGCGCTGGCCGAGCTATGAGGCTTTTCTGGCTGCCGTGGCACCCAAGCGGGTGTTTGCCTGCACCACCAAGGGGCGCACCGCGCACTCGGCAGCACAATATGCCCTTGGCGATGCCCTGCTGTTTGGCCCGGAGAGTCGCGGCCTGCCCATCGAGATCATCGAGAGTCTGCCGTTCGAGCAGCGGCTGCGCATCCCTATGGTGCCCCAGAGCCGCAGCATGAACCTCTCCAACGCGGTGTCTGTCTTTGTCTACGAGAGCTGGCGCCAGCTCGGCTACGACGGCGCCATGTAAGCGCCACCGATGATCAGTGGCGGGCATCGAGCAGATGCCCGCTGCGCTCCAGCCGCCAGCAAGTGACCCCCAGCGACAGGCCGCGCCCCACCATCAGCGCCGCCATCGCCGCCCATAACGCGGCCACGCCCCACGACTGACAGAGCCACCAGATCGGGAAGAAGCCGCCAAACGCGGCCAACAACATGCAGTTGCGCATCTCCCGCGCCCGGGTCGCCCCGATAAATACGCCATCCAGCAGGAAACACCAGACCGCCAGCAAGGGCATGGCAATCAGCCAGGGAAGCTGACGATTTGCCTCCGCCACCACGGCCGGAATGTCGGTGATATAGCCGATAAGGTGGGCACCGAAGAGGGCAAACACCAGGGTAAAACCACTGGCGATGAGGGCGGCCCAGCCCAGATTGAGCACGATGGCCTCCCGCAGTTTCTGCCGATCCCGCTGACCGATGGCTCGTCCTACCATGGCCTCCACCGCATAGGCAAAACCATCGAGTCCGTAGGAGATAAGCATCAGGAAGTTGAGCAACACCGCATTGGCGGCCACCGCCACATCCCCCAGTCGTGCCCCTTGCAGAGTCATGAAGGCGAAACAGAGCTGCAAACAGAGGGAGCGCAGGAAGATATCGCGGTTGAGGCCGAGCAACCGCACCATGGGCGCAAGCTGCCGCCAGCGCTGCCAACCATCCTGCCACACCGTCGGCGCCAGTTGCCGCAGCTGACGGCGTACCAGCCAGATACCGACTGCCAGCGCGCAGTAGTCCGCCATGACCGAGGCCGCCGCCACACCCCGCACCTGCCAGCCAAGCCTGAGCACAAACAGGGCATCGAGCGCCATGTTGACCAGATTGGTGAGGATCAGCATCACCATGGGGCTACGGGCATCCTGCATCCCCAACAGCCAGCCCATGATCACCAGATTGCAGAGCGCCGCCGGGGCGCTCCAGATCCGCACCGCCACATATTGGCCCGCATAGAGCTGCACCTCGGGCGAGCCGCCACTCAGGGCGATCAGTCGTGGCAACAGGGGGAAGAGCAACAACAGCAGCGCCAGGCCAAGAGCAATGGCCAGCCCCAGCGCCCGCATCAGGGTATCGAGCTGAGCACGACCGTCGGCGGCGCCGTGCGCCTGCGCCGTCAGGCCGGTGGTCGACATCCGCAAAAAGCCGAGCAGCCAGAAAATGAGGTTGATCAGGGTTGCACCGACCGAAACGCCCCCCAGAAACCAGGCCTGACCGAGATGACCGATCACCCAGGTGTCCACCAGCCCCAGCAAGGGGGTGGTGATATTGGAGAAAACCATGGGCAGGGCGAGCGCAAAAACAGCGCGGTGGCGAGAGGGATCTCGCCACCAGGGGGCAACAGCTGGGGTCACGCTCAGTGGCCTGCCAACTTCAGGATGCGGGCGAAATCAGAGAGCATGGTGGCCATCTGCACCCTGGGCACCTGACCCGGCGCCACCTGCGGGCGGAATACCGCCTGCAGCTTGCCCTTGGGATTGATGAGCACGATGGAGGCGGAGTGATCGATCAGATAATCCTTCTCCCCCTGATTGGCGATGGAGTAGATCAGCCCCAGATTGCGCACAAACGGGAACAGCTTGTCGTGGGGGGCGGTAGCCGCCTTGAATTCGGGATTGAAGAAGGCGGTATAGGTCTTGAGGCGTGGAATATCGTCACGCTGGGGATCCGCCGAGATAAACACCACCTGACTGTCGGGCGCCATCTTCTTCAGCTGGTCATAGACGGAGCGCATATCTGCCAGCGTGGTGGGGCAGATATCGGGGCAGAAGGTGTAGCCGACGAACAGGAAGGTCCAGTGCCCCTTCAGGTTGGCAGGAGTGAACGGCTGGTTGTCCGCATCGGTAAAGGCAAAATCATTGATGTCCCGCCCCGCCGGATAATAATCGGCCTGTTCCGGCTGCTCTGGCTGCGTGGCGTAAAACACCAGGATCAGACAAGCTGTCAGCAGCAGAAAGAGCAGGGGATAGCGGAGCTTCATCATAACAAGAGACCCTTTCAGTTCGAGGCAGATGGCCAGCAGTGACCGGACAAGAGGGGGGCATTGTACCTCAGCGAGCCGCCAAGGTGGTTCAACCTTGTGCAACGCCCTGTCAGGAGTCGACCATTTGGCATAATTAATCGCCAGTTGCGGCCATAAGAAACCGGCCCCCTTGGGTGCCGGTTATGGATGGATTTGTTGGTCTCTTCTGCTCAGGGGCGAGCGTTACGTCCCTGCTGCAACATCTTGCCGATGGCCCGCACGCCGATGGGAATCACGGGGGCCAGCCAGCCCTCTTCCCCCTGGCGATCACCGTGACCCCGTTTGAACAGCAGCACCAGACGCACCACCTTCTCTTTCGGACATCCCAGCCAGAGCGTCCAGTGCGAACCACGATGGTGCAGCCAGACACCGTAAAACCAGGTCATCCGGCTACCTTTGACGAAACGGGTGATTGACGATTCCGCTGGCGCAGCCCCAGCCTCTGAATCCCATGGCGATCTTGATGCCATACCAGTCCTCCTTGACCGACAGGTCATGTTGCTTCGTCGGCCTGAACTGGGAACAGGCCCGTCACGACTATCTGCAACCATTACGAGTGGTCCCCTTTGCCCGACAAGGCTCGGGATCTCCCCACTCCCCCTTCATATCCCGTGAAGGTGTACTGCCCGATTCTCGTTGTTACCGGCCCTCCCGTCCTGCGCATTGCGATGGTCAGAGGGAGGCGCCAAGCCCAGTCTCGGCGACAGGGCACTGATCTGAGCATATATCTGAAATGGATGATTGGTAGCCGGTCACGCAGGACAAAAATGCCGCCGCCGATGATCTGTTTGATATGACAGGGAAAGTGCGCCAGAAACAGCACGGCCTCTCGAAGGAGGCCGTGTGGCAAACGCAGTTGGCGGGGATGATTACATCCAGTCGGCGTTGCGGATCACCCCGACCGCCAGTCCTTCGATGGTGAGCTGCTGGCAGGAGAGATCCACCTCGATGGGGGAGAGCTCTTCATTCTCCGGCAGCAGCCATACCTGACTGCCCTTGCGCTGGAAGCGCTTGACGGTAACATCCTCATCGAGACGGGCGACCACCACCTGACCGTTGCGCACCTCCTGGGTCTTGTGCACCGCCAGCAGATCGCCATCCAGAATGCCGATGTTCTTCATGCTCATCCCCTGCACCCGCAGCAGAAAATCTGCGCGCGGGTGGAACAGGGCGGGATCCACCTGATAGTGGCTCTCGATATGCTCCTGAGCCAGGATAGGTTCACCGGCAGCCACCTTGCCGATGAGCGGCAGGCCGCTCTCTTCCAGCACCTCTTCCTCTTCGAGCAACAGGCGAATGCCGCGGGACGTGCCCGGCATGATCTCGATGACCCCTTTTTTGGCCAGGGCCTTCAGATGTTCTTCGGCCGCATTGGCCGACTTGAAACCAAGCTTCTGGGCAATCTCGGCACGAGTCGGCGGCATACCGGTCTCGCTCATGTTCACCTTGATCAGCTCCAGCACTTCGGCCTGGCGGGGGGTAAGGGGTTTCATAGAATTGGCACCTGTCTTTTTATACAGCACACTGGCAGTATATACAGTGCAGTGGCCAAGGCAAGGCGCAGCTGACATTTGTCGCAACCAACCCCTCATTTACTGCTGTTTTGATCCTGCGCAGCCGACTCATCGTACCTCTCGGCGACAAGGGGCTGTCGATTTGCTATGCTCACGCCGCATTTTTTTGGAGAGCAGACGCACATGTCCCTAGGACAGAAGATTTCCAGAGCCATCTTGCAATGGCCGGTCAGCGGCTTGGTCAATCACAAGAGCCTGCCGGAAAATCCCATCACAGAACTCAATCTGGATCCGGCCAGACCCATCGTCTATGCCCTGAAAACCAGTTCGATCACCGACCTGATGACCCTGCAGCAGTGCTGCGAGGATCTCGGTCTGCCCGGTCCCTTCACGCCGCTGGAACTGAACGGCCAGCTGCTGCCGCGCTATGTCTGTCTGGATCGTCCGCCTCCCCTGTTTGGCAAACGCAGCAAACCGCTCCCCTTCCTGCAGGAGTTCCACCAGCTGCTGGATCTGCACAAGCAGGATCCCGAGCTGGATATCCAGGTGGTGCCCGTCACCCTGTTCTGGGGCCGCGCTCCGGGTCGGGAAGGGGAAGAAGCCTCCGGCCTCAACATCATCAGCAGCCTGGCGCCGAACCGGCTGAAGAAGGCGCTCATCGTGATCCTCAAGGGTCGCGAGAATCTGGTGCGCTTCTCGCCGCCCCTCTCCCTGCGCTACATGGCCGACAAACACGGCACCGACGAGGCGATCGCCCACAAGCTGGCACGAGTGGCCCGTACCCACTTCAGCCGCCAGCAGCTGGCCGCCACTGGCCCGAAACTGCCGAACCGCAACCTGCTGTTCAAGCAGTTGCTCGACTCCGCGGTGATCCAGCAGGCGATTAAAGAGGAGGCCCAGCGCGAGGGGATCAGCCTCGAGAAGGCGCAAAAGCGTGCCCATGGCTACATGGACGAGATCGCCTCCAACTTCTCCTACCGTCTGATCCGCCTGGGCGAGAGCTTCCTCGGCTGGCTGTGGAACAAACTCTACCGCGGTTTGTCGGTCAATGGCGCCGAGAAGGTACGCCAGCTGGCGCAAGAAGGGCACGAGATCGTCTACGTTCCCTGCCACCGCAGCCACATGGACTACCTGCTGCTCTCCTACGTCATCTACCACCAGGGGATGGTACCGCCCCATATCGCGGCAGGCATCAACCTCAACTTCTGGCCGGCGGGCCCCATCTTCCGCCACGGCGGCGCCTTCTTCATCCGTCGCACCTTCAAGGGCAACCCGCTCTACAGCACGGTATTTCGTGAATACCTCAACCTGCTGTTTGCCAAGGGTTACTCGGTAGAGTTCTTCACTGAAGGCGGTCGCTCCCGTACCGGCCGTCTGCTGCCGCCCAAGACCGGCATGCTGGCGATGACCCTGCAGGCAATGATGCGCGGGCTGGACAGGCCGGTGACTCTGGTGCCTGTCTATCTGGGCTACGAGCACGTGATGGAGGTGAACACCTACCACAACGAGCTCAAGGGGAGTCGCAAGGAGAAAGAGAGCTTCCTGCAGGTGCTCGGCATCCTGCGCAAGCTGCGCAACTACGGCCGTGGTTTCGTCAACTTCGGCGAGCCGCTGACTCTCAACAGCTACCTGAGCGAACACATCCCCGACTGGAAAAAGCACATCGGGGAAGAGGAGCGTCCGGAGTGGATGGCGGGCACCGTCAACAATCTGGCCGAACTGCTGATGACCCGCATCAACGGCGCTGCCGCGGTCAACGGCCTGACCCTGAGCGCGCTGGCGCTGCTGGCCGCCGAGCGCCACGCCCTGACCCGCGACGAGTTGCAGGCCCAGCTCAACACCTATCTGGATCTGCTCAAAGCGGTGCCTTACAGCCCGCAGAGCACCATTCCGGATGAGGATGCCAAGACCCTGCTGGATCAGGCGATGGAGCTCAACAAGTTCGAGGTGAGCGAGGACAAGTTGGGGCAGATCATCAGTCTGGACCGCTATCAGGCGATCCTGCTGACCTACTACCGCAACAACATCCTCCACTTGTTTGCCATGCCCTCTCTGGTGGCGGCACTGATCGAACGGTGCGAAGGGATCTCCCGCAGCGAGATCATGGCCCGTTGCATCGACATCTATCCGCTGCTCAAGACCGAGCTGTTCCTGCGTTATGAAGAGGAGGATCTGCCGGCGCTGGTCGACAGCCTGCTCGACGCGCTGCAGACCCAGCAACTGATCGAGACCCACGATGACGGCTACTGGGTCAATCCGGCCAACCAGATGCGCCTGCTGCTGCTGGCGGAGAGCATTCAGGAGACCCTGCAACGCTACGCCATCGTGCTGACCCGGGTGCTGGCACAGCCTCATATCGAGGCGGAGCAGCTGGAGGCGGACGGCCTGATGATGGCAGAGCGCCTCGGCACCCTGCACGGCATCAACGCCCCCGAGTTCTTCGACCAGAAGCTGTTCAGTACCCTGATCCACACGCTGCGCAAAGAGGGTTACCTCTCTCCCGAGTGCAAGCCGGATCTCGGCCGCTTCCAGGCGCTGGCCGACAACATAGTGCCGCTGCTGAGCAACAAGATCCGCCGCACCATTCAGGCAGGCAATCAGCTCTGATCTGCAACGCAAACAAAGAAGGCCGCATGATGCGGCCTTCTTTTTTATCGGAGTCTGCGCGGGAACATGTCACACCAGCAGGTAATCGAGCACCAGACCGGCAAACACCAGCGCCCCCACATAGTTGTTGTTGAGAAACGCCTGGAAGCAGGCTTCTCGCTGCCGCTCGCGAATGAGCCGCTGCTGATAGACAAACAGCACCGCCGCCCCCAGCAATCCCCAGTAATACCAGCCCCCCAGCGTCATCAGCTGCCCGACCGCCAGCAACAGCAGCAGTGTCGAGAGTTGCAGTGCGCCGATGATCCGCTTGTCGTAACGGCCAAACAGGATGGCGCTGGACTTGAGGCCGATCTTGAGGTCGTCATCTCGATCCACCATGGCGTACTGGGTGTCGTAAGCCACGGTCCAGAGCAGGTTGGCAAAGAAGAGCAGCCAGGCCACCAGCGGCAGAGCATCCGCCTGCGCCGCATAGGCCATGGGGATCGACCAGGAGAAGGCCATCCCGAGCACCAGCTGGGGATTGGAGATAAAGCGCTTCATGAAGGGGTAGCTCACCGCCAGTAGCAGGGCGACAAACGACAGACCGATGGTGAGCGGATTCATGGTCAGCACCAGACCAAACGAGATAAGCGCCAGCACGAAGAAGAGCGCCAGCACCTCCCACGGCTTGACTCTGCCCGTGGGCAAGGGGCGACCGGCCGTGCGTTTGACATGGCCGTCGAAGTTGCGATCCGCATAGTCGTTGATCACGCACCCTGCCGAGCGCATCAGAAAGACGCCGACCACAAACACGGTCAGCACCCAGAGATTGGGCAGGCCACCAGCGGCCAGCCAGAGCGCCCACAGGGTTGGCCACAGCAGCAGCAGAGTGCCTATGGGTTTGTCGACGCGGGCCAACTGCATATAGGCAAGTCCCCGCTCCTTGGTTAACAGATTCACTCCAGCTCCTTGTCACAGACGAGAGAGGGCAGAAACAGCTCGTGCACCAGCAGTGGCCACTGCCCCAGAAACAGACGGGAACGACGCCCCCAGACAGTGGCGACCGGGCAACGGGGATTGGCGGCAATATCGAAACGGGCCAGCTGCAGATGATCGCGGCGGGCAGGCTCATGGCCAAATACCCGCTCACCCAGCGGCTGCTCGCCAAGCTCGGCAATGCCGCTCCCTTGCAGTGCACCATCGGCAAACAGGGTCCAGCCCAGCACGGCGGGCCCACGATCCCCGTGCAGGATCACCTCGCGGCAGGTACCGGCCGGCGAGGCCGAATCCACCAGCCACTGCTCATCGGCAGTAAGGGCGACCGGGTGATTGCCCAGCCACTCCACCGAAAAGTGGCGATTGTGCTGACGCAGCCGCCGGGTCATGGAGCCGGGCTCCAGCAGCCAGGGGCGCAAGCTGGCGGGCAATTCGCAACATTCAGGGGCCAGCCACCCGCTTAACGGCGTGAGGGGAACAGTCAACTCGGACTTCACAGCTTCACCATCCAGAGATTTCCGTGTTCAGGTTAAAATCCGGTTTATTATCCGTAAATCAATAGCGAAATGTAAGAACATCCGTGCTTGACGGCCCCGATGGCAACATCAAAAATGGGTTATCTCTTGCTGATGAGCCATCTATATGAAGATCTTCAAAATTCTGCTGGTGTTGTTACTGAGCTGTGGCGCCCTGCAGCAGCAAGCTCTTGCTGAAGATGAGCCGCCCGCCGAGGGCGCAGAGGGGGCTGCCAAGCCCGGTTTCTCCTACCACGCGCTCGATCCCGACATCATCACCAACTACCTGAGTGATAGCAAAACCCTCGGTTATATCCGGGTCACAGTAGAGCTGATGGCGGAAAACGAAGCCGACCTCAAGCTGCTGGAACAGCATGACCCGCTGATCCGCGATGCCATCATCCGTCTGATTGGCAGCAAAAATGCCGATCAAGTGAAGTCCCTGACCAACAGAGAAGAGCTGCGCAAGGAGTGCGAGACAACCGTCAACGAACTGCTGGTGAAAGAGACCGGCAAGAAAGCGGTGCGCGAGCTTATCTTCACCAAGTTCCTCTACCAGTAATCCCTCCCGAAACAATCGCTTATTGGCATATCGGCCAATAAGCGAGCTTCGCCGGTTTATTCGAAATGAAAATCGATTACAATACGGCCGTCAAGTCGTAGAGGTAGTCGTTATGGGCAGCAAAACCCTGTGTGAATGGCGCCGTCACGAGATCCCCACCGATCTCAAGGCGTTGCGCAAGATAGTCCGCAAACCCAAGTTTGTCTGCAGCAAGTGTGCCCGCAGTGCCAATGACAAGGGTTACCTCTGCCAACCGCTGCGTTTGAAAGAGGAGTAACACCCCTCCCTGTCACGGTGTTATTGATCGGTCCACCCCTGACGTCCCTGTTCGAACAATCTGCGCGCCTGGGTATCATTCGGGCAAACGCCGCGATACTCCTCGCCTGAGCGGCCAGCCAGATAGAGGTGCTCGGGGCGGCAATACCATGCCAATCCCTTCTGATGTCCCTGCTTCCACAGTTCAGGATCCACCTTCTTGCCACACTGGCCCTGATGGAACTCGATCCGCTCGGTGGTGAAGCCCAGCTTGCCATCCGCCTCCCCCACCTCACTCCACACCTTCTCGCAGGGATCATCGTTGGAGACACAGCCACCCAGCAGGGCAGCCAACAATATGATGGTGAGTCGCATAGTCATCCTTGAGCGTCATTTGGGCAGTTCATTCTACCGAGCGCCCCGCCCCTGACCAAGGACGAACGCTCAGCCGTGTGAGCGCGGCAAAAAAATCAGGCGGGCCCAAAGCCCGCCTGTTCGTTCAATGCTGTGGTTCACTGGTCATCGAAAGTGTCATCATCCTGCCAGCTTTCATCTTCCCACTGATCCAGCTCTTCTTCCCAGGAATCCGGCTCCCAATCATCATCAGAGGAGTCGTAATCCGGCTTGTGTCCACCCATCTTCACTCTCCTTGGATAGTTCACCCGCCCTCCAATTTTATCCGGAATTGTCGGGCTCGCCAGTCAGAGAGAGTTCAAAGTTTGACCAAGGTGCGACCGGCGATCTGGCCTTGCGTGATGGCCTCGGCGGCCTCCACTACCTGCTCCAGCCCAATCTCGGTAACCGCCTGTTCAAAGAAGCTGGCTGGCAGATCCCGTGCCAGTCGCTGCCACGCCAGTTGACGACGTTCAAACGGGCACATCACCGAATCGACCCCCTGCAACCGCACGTTGCGCAGGATAAAGGGCATCACACTGGTCGGCAGATCGAAGCCGCCCGCCAGCCCGCAGGCCGCCACAGCGCCGCCATAGTTCATCTGAGCCAGCAGCTTGGCCAGCACCTGACTGCCGACGGTATCGATGGCAGCGGCCCACAGCTGTTTTTCCAGCGGTTTGGCAGGCACCAGCAGTTCGCTGCGCGGCACGATGCGGCTGGCACCCAGCGCAGTGAGCATGGCGCCCTGCTCTTCCGGACGACCGGTAAGCGCAGCCACCTGATAGCCAAGGGCTGCCAGCAGGGCAACCGAGGTGGAGCCAACACCGCCTGCCGCACCGGTGACCAGCACCTCGCCACTTGCGGGAGTAATGCCCGCCTCTTCCAGCGCCAACACGCAGAGCATGGCGGTGAGACCGGCGGTACCGATGCACATAGCCTGCAGTTCATCAAGCCCGGCGGGCAACGGCACCAGCCAGTCCCCCTTGACCCGCGCCTGTTCGGCCATACCGCCCCAATGCCCTTCGCCCACGCCCCAACCGGTCAGCACCACCTTGTCGCCGGGCTTATAGCGGCTGTCGGCAGACTCGAGCACGGTACCGGCGAAGTCGATACCGGGCACCAGCGGCCACTGACGCACAATCTTGCCCTTGCCGGTAATGGCCAGCCCGTCCTTGTAGTTGATGGAGCTGTAAGCGACCGCCACCCGCACCTCACCTTCCGGCAACTGGCTCTCGGCCAGCCGGGTCAGAGTCGGAACAGTCTTGCCGTCTTGGTTTTCCAGTAACAGAGCCTTGAACATGGTTGCCTCTTTGATGACGTGTGAAACGGGGATCAGTTGCTTTGACGCTTTTGCAGTTGAAAATCGAGAGCCAGTGCGGTGCTCATCATGGGTTCAGTCGTTCTCCAGCGCAGTAAGGCAGTGCGAGAGGGTACGCGCCAGCGCTCCCTGATTGCGCAGCACCACGGCGCGGGCCTGCTCGCCCATCTCGCGGCGGGCGTTGCCGTCGGCAAACAGCTGGCTCACCTGCTCGCCCAGCTCGGCGGCATCGGCCACGATGGCGGCGCCCCCCTGAGCCACCAGCTGGCGGGTGATGTCGCTGAAGTTGAAATAGGCGGGGCCGGTAAGGCAGGGCTTGCCGAGGGCTGCCGGTTCCAGCAGGTTGTGACCGCCGATCTTCACCAGACTGCCGCCGACGAAAGCCACATCGGTCGCCGCCAGCATCAGCGGCAGCTCGCCCATGGTATCGCCGAGATAGACCTTATCCTCCGCACTCACCGCAGCACCATCAGTGCGCCGCACACAGCCATAAGGGGCGCACAGTTCGGCCACCCGATCGAACCGCTCGGGGTGGCGTGGCACCAGAATGAGCAGCGCATCGGGATGGCGTTTGAGCAGCAGATCGAAGGCGGCCAGCACCTGCTCGTCCTCACCCTGATGGGTGCTGGCGGCGATCCAGACCGGCCGATCCGCCCCCAGTTGCTGGCGCAGGGCGCGCCCTTTTGCCTGCACCTCGTCACCAAACTGGATATCGAACTTGATGGAGCCGGTCACCGCCAGCCGCGAACGATCGATACCGAGGCGGGCGAAGCGGTCGGCGTCATCCTGATGCTGGCAGAGCAGATGGGTCAGCGGTCGGCTCAGGGCGTCGAAGGCGCCGTGGAAACGGGCATAACGCTGGCAGGATCGCTCGGAAAGACGGGCATTGATGATGGTCACCGGCAGATGGCGCGCCTCGCAGGCGGCCAGCCAGTTGGGCCACAGCTCGGTCTCCATCACCCAGAGTACGCGCGGCTTGAAGGTGTCGAGAAAGGCCGCCACCGCCCAGGGGTAGTCGAGCGGCGCGTAGCGATGGATCACCAGATCCCCCAGCTTGGCAGCCTGATCGGCGCCGGTGCGGGTGGTGGTGGTGAGCAGGATCGGCAGATCGGGCCGCTCCGCCTTGAGGGCGCGAATGAGCGGCGTGATGGCCAGCGTTTCCCCCACGCTCACCGCATGGATCCAGAGCGGCGCCTCCTGTCCGGTGGCGGGCAGCCGCCCGAGATGCTCGGCCCAGCGCTCGCCAAAGCCGGGCTTGCCCTTTTTCGGCTTGTAGAGGGCCAGCAGCGCCAGCGGCAATCCCAGATGGATCAGCAGGTTGTAGAGCAGACGGTAGGGCATCTTACTGGCTCTGCTCCAGCTTCTTGCAGGCATCGACCACCTGCTCCGGCGCCAGGTCGATCAGGCACTTGAGATGACCGAATTTGCAGGTGCGCTTGAAGCAGGGGCGACACTCGATGTCGGTGTGAACGATCTCGACCCGATCCGCCAGCGGCGGAGTATAGAGTGGCGAGGTGGAGCCATAGACGCCCACCAGCGGCCGGTTGAGGGCGGCGGCGATGTGCATCAGGCCGGAGTCGTTGGAGATGACCCGGCTGGCCAGCGCCATCAGATCGATCGCCTCGTGCAGACTGGTCTTGCCCGCCAGCACGTGGCAGTTGGGGCGAGTCAGCAGATTGACCCGATCCCGGATGGTATTGGCTACCGGCACATCCTTGTTGGAGCCGAAGATCCACACCTGCCACCCCTCGTCCAGATGCTGCTGGGCCACTACGGCGTAGTGCCCCTCCGGCCAGCGCTTGGCCGGGCCAAACTCGGCACCGGGGCAGAGCACCAGCACCGGGCGGGCGCGATCCAGCCCCAGCCGCTCCAGCGCCTTGCTCTGGTTTATCAGATCGACATGGAGCGCCGGATGCGGAATGGTCGGAATATCGGCCCGGCTCTTCATCTGCGCCTTGGGATAAGCGAGCGCCAGATAGCCCTCCACCATCAGCGGGAAGGCGGACTTGTTGCTGCGCAGGTCGTTGAGCAGGCCGTAGCGGCTCTCGCCCTTCCAGCCGGTACGGACCGGAATGCGGGCAAACCAGGGGATCAGCGCCGACTTCATGGAGTTGGGCTGGACGATGGCCTGATCGTATTTTTCGGCGGCCAGCTGCTTGCCGAGGCGGCGGCGCGCCACCAGCTTGAAGTCACCGTGGCCGAGGGGCATGGTGATCGCCTTGTCCACCTCCGGCATCCGCTCCAGCAGGGCGCAGCACCAGGCGGGGGCCATCACGTGCAGTTCGCACTCCGGATGGTTGGCCTTGATCGCCTTGTAGAGGCTCTGGGACATCACCATATCGCCGACCCAGGAGGGGCCGATCACCAATATTTTCATCACGCGTCTTCTCTCGGGACTGGCCCGGCTGTTAATCATCACTGGGCGAGATTATGCCCCAAGAATGACTGGATAAATAACAGAAGATCCTTGGCAATCCCCCCTGCCGTCTCATTTTTCCACAGGTCTTCTGAAGAGATGCAACGCCAGCCGAGCAGGCAAACAGCTGATAGAAACGGGCAATGGCGGCTCTCTCTTTGGCCCGTTTTTCCGTTAGAATGGCCCATCAATACGCATTCGACCCGCCAGCCGGGCAATAACCGTGAGCCCACATTCGTGAAAAAACCGACTCTGGCTGCCGTTCTGATCGTCAAGAATGAAGCCGACAACCTGCGCAAGTGCCTCGCCTCCCTCGACGGACTGGTGGACGAGATCGTCATTCTGGACTCCGGCAGCCAGGACGAGACCCCGGCCATTGCCGCCGAATTTGGGGCCCGCTTCTTCGTCAACGCCAAGTGGCCCGGCTTTGGCAAACAGCGCCGACTGGCCCAGTCCCACGTGCAATCCGACTGGGTGCTGTGGCTGGATGCCGACGAGCGGCTCACCCCCGAGCTGAAAACCGCCATCGCCAACGTGATGACCAATCCGGCCAGCGATACCATCTACTCGATCCCGCGCCTCTCCTGGGTCTTTGGCCGCTTTATCCGCCACAGTGGCTGGTATCCGGATCGGGTGCTGCGCCTCTACCCCAAGGCGCTCACCAGCTACAACGAGGCGCTGGTGCACGAGAAGGTGGAGGTGCGCGCCAACATGAAGATCGTCAACCTCTACGGCGACCTGCTCCACTTCACCTATCGGGATCTGGAGCACTATCTGGTCAAATCCGCCGGTTATGCCCGCGCCTGGGCCGATCAGCGCACCGCTCGCGGCAAGAAGGGCTCCCTCAGTCAGGGGCTGATGCACGCCGTCGGCTGCTTCCTCAAGATGTACCTGCTCAAAGCGGGCTTCCTCGATGGCAAGCAAGGGTTGCTGCTGGCGATCCTCTCCGCCCACTCCACCTTCGTAAAATACGCCGACCTCTGGGTGCGCCAGCAACCGCAGCAGCCGGAATAACCGTCATACGAAACAGGGCCCCGCGGGGCCCTGTTTGCATTGCTGCATACGTTACTTGCGCCAGAAAGGCGCCGCCCAGCGGGCCATCACCGGCACCATGGTCTTGGGATCGAGCTGGCTCATATCCTCAGGATGGTCGCTATCCTCCGGCGGGCTGAAGGCAAGGTGACGCCCTTCGCTGTTGAGGGGCTTCCAGCGCAGCGGAGTCGCGGAGCGCCGCATCGGGAAGAAACCGATAGTCGGCACATCGAGCGCACCGGCGATATGGAGCGGGCCGGTACTGCCAGCGATAAACAGGGCTGCGTTGGCCAGCACCTGACAGAACATCGGCAGACCATCGCTGGAGCGGTAGATCCAGCCGTTGCCACCGTGGGCCAGCAACTCGGCCGCCAGCTGTTCGGCCATCTTCTCCTCGCCCGGTCCTGCGGTCAGCACGCACTGCAGCTCGGGGCAGGCCTGATTGAGCTTGATGATAATGCGAGCATACTGCTCGATGGAGAGGTTGTTGGCCGAACCGCCGCTGCCGGCGTGAACCATCAGCCAGGGGCGGCTGGCATCGAGCTTGAGCTTGAGTGCCAACTGCTCGCGCACCTGTAGCAAGGTCTCGTCATCGAACTGCAGGAAGGGGGTCTTGGGCTCCACCACAGCCACCTGCTGATCGGCCAGGAAGCGGCGGATCAGCTCCAGGTTGTACTCGGACTCCGGCTTCTGGGAACGGGAGCGGCGCTGCACCAGTCGCTGGTTGTAGAGCACTTGCGCCAGCTTGGTCGCCGGGGCCAGCCGGTAAGGGATGTGCGCCTTCCACACCAGCATGGCGTTGCGGGAGTTGGAGAAGAGGCAGATGGACGCGTCGAACGCAGCCGCCTTGATCCGCGCCAGCAGCGCCCGCTGTTGCTCCTTGTCGGCACGCACGCCCGGATCGATGATCACCTCGTCAATCCAGGGGCAGAGTCGGGCCAGCGGCGCCGTGTAGGCCGGAACCAGGGCAGTCACATGACACGCCATGGAGCCTTTGAGCATGGCGAAGCTAGGCCACGCCAGCATGAAGTCACCAATCTTGTCATTGCGAACGACCAGAATACGTTTCATAAAAAATCCCTTTGCTCCCTGTCACCAATGCAAGGAGGCTTGATGCGCGATGGCGTATTCTTGCCTGATGCACTGCTATTCTCAAGCGACGACCTTATAATGCGACCAAATTTCCAGGTTGCAGGACCGCAAAGATGACTACCAGGGTGATTTATCCCGGGACGTTTGATCCCGTTACCAATGGCCACGCCGATCTCATCGGCCGCGCCGCCAAGCTGTTTGACGAGGTGGTGGTCGGTGTCGCCAACAGCCCGAGCAAGCGACCTCTGTTCGATCTGGCAGAACGTGTCCAGCTTGTCCAGCAAGTGACCAGCACGCTTCCCAACGTCAAGGTGGTGGGCTTCTCCGGCCTGCTGGTCGATTTCGCCAAAGAGCATCAGGCCAACGTGCTGATCCGCGGCCTGCGCGCCGTCTCCGACTTCGAGTACGAGTTCCAGCTGGCCAATATGAACCGCCGCCTGATGCCGGAGCTGGAAAGCGTCTTCCTCACCCCGGCGGAGGAGAACTCCTTTATCTCCTCCACTCTGGTGAAAGAGGTGGCGCTGCACGGTGGCGACATTCGTCAGTTTGTCGATCCCGTGGTGGCCCAGGCCATCGCAGCCAAACAGAAAGGGTGATCCCCTTCCACACTCGCCATTCCCGACGGCAACTACGAACAAGGGCTACCCGCGGGTAGCCCTTGTTGTATCTCTCTCGCTATGGAGAGGTCAGCCCGCTTGCCGGTTACTGCCGGGCAAACCGCTCGTTCATCTCCTGCACCAGCAGATCGAGCCACTCATAGCGGCGCCGATACATGGCCCGCTTCTTGGAAGCGATCTCCTCCAGTGGCTTGCGCGGCTGGGCTTGCAGGGCGACAAAGTTGGCGTCTACATCCCGGGCGTCGAACTCCTGCCACAGCTCGTCATAATCGGCCTGCAAATTGGCTTTCTGCTTGCTGCTGTAGCGCTTGGCCTGAAACACGTGGGCCCGCTTGCGCACCGCCAGCACCTCTGCCGCCCCCATGGCCTGCGCCAGTTGCAGCACCAGCTGCACCAGCAGGGATTTGGGCCGCAGGCCGTGCCCCTCTTTGGTCAGCTCGCGCACCCGATCCTGAGCATTGTCGACCGCAGGCTCCGGCCCCTGCATGGAGCCGATCATCAGAATCAAACGATCCACGCTACCCGCCAGCGAAAAGGCGCAGCTGTAGAGGCGCTGCCCCTCTCCGTTGACGATGGAGAGTGCCAGCTCGGCCTCGCGGCGGAAGGTGCCATCGTGACGCAACAGAATGCGGCAGCCGCTCTGGGGATAGTGCCCCAACGCGATCCCCTCGCCCAGATAGAGGGGGTCGATCAGCTGCGGGTAGCACTCCAGCAGCAACCGATAGTGATTTTCCAGCATCTCGGCCCGTTGACGGGCGCTGGCACATGCGAAGCGATAGGGACGCATCGGCTTGTCGAGCAGCTCGGGATAGACCGCCGGCAGCGCCTTGAGCGAGTCGCACTGAAACAGGCTGAAGACCCGGCTCAGCGACTTGCGATAGAGCAGGCTGCGCAGCACGAACTTGCCGCGATTGAAGGTTTTCCGGTCACATCCCTCGGGGTAGAGGAAGCGGGCCATGGATTTTGCGCAATAGCGCTCCTGCCGGGATAAATATTCCCAGTCTATTGATTTAACTGTCATTTTTATATTCTCAAACCGCCTGAACGGTCGGGATACTAGTGACAGCTGTGCAAATCTTCAACAGAGTGGAAATACGCTGTTACAACTTCCCCCGGATTGGGGCAAAAAGTGCGCTCAGCGCTGGCAATGACTGCAAAAAACCGTGGTGCGCTGGCCCATTCTTGTCTCGGTCAGCAGGGTGTGACAGTGGAAACAGGGCTGACCGCCACGGCCATAAACCTGCAACTGCTGCACGAAATAGCCCGGCTTGCCGTCGGCACTGGTGAAATCCTTGAGAGTGGTGCCGCCCTGGCGAATCGCCTCGGCCAACACCCGCTTGATCTCGGCCACCAGGGTTCCCAACCGCTCGGCGCTGATATTACCCGCCGCCCGTTTGGGGTGAATGCCGGCAGCATAGAGCGCCTCGTTCGCGTAGATGTTGCCCACCCCGACCACCACCTGATTGTCCATCAGGAACTGCTTGATGGCAGTGCTGCGCCCCTTGGCGCGCCCCTGCAGGTAATCAGCACTGAAGGCATCGGTGAGCGGCTCTGGCCCCAGCTTGGCGAGCAGCGCGTGGGCTTCGGCCGGTTCCCGGGTCCACAACAGGGCGCCGAAGCGGCGCGGATCGTTGAGCCGCAGCAGCTTGCCATTCTCCAGCTCGATATCCACGTGGTCGTGCTTCTCGGCCGGGGTGCCGATATCCAGCACCCGCAAGCTGCCGGACATCCCCAGATGAAGGATGGCGGTGCCGAAATCGGTCTCCAGCAGCAGGTATTTGGCACGGCGACGCACCCGATGGATGGTGAGATCCACCAGCTCCTGAATCTCACCGGGGATCGGCCAGCGCAGGCGGCCATCCCGCACCACCACGCGCGTCACCTTGATACCGGTGAGCCAGGGGGAGATCCCCTGACGACTGACTTCAACTTCTGGCAATTCGGGCATGGGCACCTCGCAAGGAAAAGAAACTCAGGGAGCAGGACGCAGCAGATCGCGATACTGCTCGGCAGTGAGGGCGAGCCAGAGACCGGAGGGGAGCTGAGCGCCATATTGGCCGCTGTTCTGATAGAGGCCGATCTCGACCGGATCGTTCTGGCCGGCAATCCACACCTTGATGGCCACCGGGGTGCCGCGCACCACCTCGCCGGGGGGCAGCAACCAGCTCTGCCAGCGCGCCAGACGGGCATCCAGCTGAGCCGTGTCGAGCCCCAGATCCGGCACGCTGCGCCAGCCCTGACCAATCCGCTCAATCTGCCAGCTCGGCCCCTGCCAGGTGAGCACCACGGCCGCATCCGGCAGCAAGGGGCGAGCCCGCTTGGCGCTGTTCTCCTGCTGGGCAGTCTCCATACGATGCAACAGGGTGATCACGATCAGCACCACCACAATGATCACGTTATTCCAGCCTTTGCGGCTCAATTTGAACATGGCAAGCCTCCCTTTGAACCGGCAGTGTACTGAATTCGGCGCATAAAAAAACCCGGCACAAGGCCGGGTTTTTGGGAATGCAGCATCAAGTAATTACTTGATTTTGCCTTCCTTGTAGATCACATGCTGACGAACAACGGGATCAAACTTTTTGATCTCCATTTTTTCGGGCATGGTGCGCTTGTTTTTGGTAGTGGTATAGAAGTGACCAGTACCGGCGCTGGAGTTCAGGCGAATTTTCTCGCGAATACCTTTAGCCATGATCTAATTCCTTATACCTTAACACCGCTGGCGCGCAGTTCAGCCAGAACCACTTCAACGCCACGCTTGTCGATGATACGCATGCCTTTTGCGGATACGCGCAGGCTTACGAAGCGTTTTTCACTCTCAACCCAGAAACGGTGAGTGTGCAGGTTCGGCAGGAAACGACGCTTGGTGGCGTTGTTAGCGTGCGAACGGTTGTTACCAACTGCCGGGCGCTTGCCGGTTACTTGGCATACTCTAGACATGTCAGTCTCTCCAAATCTTACTTCATTGCTCGAGCAAATATCTGCCCCGCTGGCCTTCGATTGCGGGGCAAACAGAAGGCGGCATTTTATACAGCATCCGTGATCAAAGATCAACTAATACGGTGCCAGAGCACAGTTATAGCCAACCGCGCTCGGCAAAAGAAACCGTGATGCCATCACCGATCACCAAGTGATCCAGCACTCTGATATCGATCAGGGCCAAAGCGGCCGTGATCCGATCCGTGATCTGGCGGTCGGCCCTACTGGGCTCGGCGACGCCGGACGGGTGATTATGCGCCAGAATCACCGCGGCTGCATTATGTTTGAGCGCGATCTGCACGATTTCTCTTGGCCAGACGCTCGCCGAGTCGATGGTGCCGAAAAAAAGCTCAACAAATTGAATGACTCTGTGCTGATTGTCGAGCAACAACAGGGCAAACACTTCCCTCGGCCGATCCCGCAGCTGAGCCTGAAGATAGTCGCGGGTCAGCTGGGGCGAGGTGAGGGCATCGCCCCGTTGCAGCTGCTCGGCCAGATGGCGTCTGGCCATCTCCAGCACCGCCTGTAGCTGGGCATATTTGGCCGGGCCAAGGCCGTGCGCCTCGCAGAATGCCTGTTGATCCGCCCCCAGCAAGCTTCGCAAAGAGCCAAATTGATTCAATAGATTACGTGATAGATCCACCGCACTCAGGCCATTGACGCCGGTGCGCAGAAAGATGGCGAGCAGCTCGGCATCGGAGAGCGCCGCGGGCCCCTGACGCAGCAACTTCTCTCTGGGGCGTTCATCTTCCGGCCACTCTTTGATGCTCATTTGTCTCTCCCTCATCCCTGTTGAGAAAAAACATAGCAAAAAATTGCGCGCGCCCGACCACACCCCTTGATGCCAACCCCTGTCGTCATCCATTGCCTGTGGTATCTTAGCCGACCAGTGAGAATGAGCCGGATAGAGAAACAGCAGATGAGATTGGCCGATAAACGCATCCTGTTGGGTGTCAGCGGCGGGATCGCCGCCTACAAGAGTGCCGAGCTGGTACGCCGCCTGAAAGATCAGGGCGCCGAAGTGCGGGTGGTGATGACCCGCTCCGCCAAGGAGTTCATCACCCCGCTGACCCTGCAGGCGGTCTCCGGTCATCCGGTGGCCTACAGCCTGCTGGACCCCTCTGCCGAGGCGGGCATGGGCCATATCGAACTGGCCAAGTGGGCCGATCTGGTACTGATCGCCCCCGCCAGCGCCAACCTGATGGCGCGGATGGCGGCAGGCATGGCCGACGAACTGCTGGCCACCCTCTGTCTGGCCACTCCGGCGCCCATCGCGCTGGCGCCCGCCATGAACCAGCAGATGTATCTCAACGCCGCCACCCAGGCCAACCTCAAGACCCTGGCCAGCCGCGGCATTCTGCTGTGGGGGCCGGATGCCGGCAGCCAGGCCTGTGGCGATGTGGGCCCGGGGCGGATGCTGGATCCCCTCGAACTGGTGGATCGCTGCTGCCAGCAGCTGGCCGCCGAGCCCTTGCTGGCGGGCGTCAAGCTGCTGCTCACCGCAGGACCAACCCGCGAGGCACTGGATCCGGTGCGCTACATCAGCAACCACAGCTCCGGCAAGATGGGTTACGCCATCGCTCGCGCCGCCCGCGAAGCGGGCGCCGAGGTGACGCTGGTGAGCGGCCCGGTAACGCTGGCTACACCTGCTGGAGTCACCCGCATCGATGTCGAGAGCGCCGAGCAGATGCATCAGGCGGTGATGAGCCGGGTCGGCGAGTGCGACCTCTTCATCGGCTGCGCGGCGGTGGCCGACTATCGCCCCGAGCAGGTCGCCAGCCAGAAGATCAAGAAGACCGACGAAAACGACCAGATGGTGGTGAAGCTGGTGAAAAACCCCGACATCATCGCGGCCGTTGGTGCCCTTTCAGACAAACCCTTCACCGTCGGATTTGCCGCCGAAACCGTGGATGTGGAACAATACGCCCTCGACAAGTTGCAGCGTAAGCGGCTGGACATGATCGCCGCCAACGATGTGTCCCGCGAGGGGCAAGGCTTCAACGCCGATGACAACGCCCTGACCGTGTTCTGGCAAGGGGGCCAGGCCCCGCTGCCGCTGGCCGACAAGCTGACGCTGGCCCGTCACCTGATCGCCCTGATTGCACGCCACTACCGGCACTGAGCGTCCCGAAAGAACAAGACTCACGGCGCCCCGCCTTGCCAAGAGGGGCGCCAATACAAGATCCAACTGAAAAAGCGATTCATGACTACACAAATTGAACTGAAGATTCTGGATGCCCGTATCGGTACCGAGTTCCCGCTGCCCGCCTACGCCACACCGGGCTCTGCTGGCATGGATCTGCGCGCACTGCTGGATGCGCCGCTGACTCTGGCTCCGGGTGATACCACCCTGGTGCCGACCGGTCTGGCCATCCACATCCAGGATCCGGGTCTGTGTGCCACCATTCTGCCCCGCTCTGGTCTCGGCCATAAGCACGGCATCGTGCTGGGCAACCTGGTCGGTCTGATCGATTCCGATTACCAGGGTCAGCTGATGGTCTCGGTCTGGAACCGCGGCAAAGATGAGTTCACCATGCAACCCGGCGAGCGCATCGCCCAGCTGGTGATCATGCCGGTAGTTCAGGCCAGCTTCCAACTGGTCGATGAGTTCAATCAGAGCGAACGGGGTGAAGGCGGTTTTGGTTCTTCTGGTCGCCAATAACAGACCACACCAGCCTGATGGGCGGTGCTTAATAATAGAATCAAGCCATTGTTTTTTTAGGGGAATCCATGGCAAGCAGTAATCAGAAACAGAGTCGGCGCGATCAGATCCTGCAGGCGCTCGCCCATATGCTGGAAACCAGTCCGGGTCAGCGCATCACCACGGCCCGTCTGGCGGCCGAGGTCGGCGTCTCTGAAGCAGCCCTCTATCGACATTTTCCCAGCAAGGCGCGGATGTTCGAGGGGCTGATCGACTTTATCGAGGATTCCCTGCTGTCACGGGTCAATCTGATCATGGCGGAAGAGAAGGACACCATGGCGCGCTGCCACCATATCCTGCAGCTGCTGCTGGTGTTCGCCGAGCGCAATCCCGGCATTACCCGCATCCTCAATGGCGACGCCCTGCTGGGTGAGCACGATCGGCTGCGGGATCGCATCAGCATCCTGTTCGACAAGCTGGAGACCCAGATCAAACAGGTGCTGCGCGAAAAGCGGCTGCGCGAGGGTCAAGGCTTCCAGCTCGACGAGACTATGCTGGCCAATCTGCTGCTGGCCTACACCGAAGGCCGCATCAGCCAGTTCGTGCGCTCCGAGTTCAAGCTCAAGCCGACCGCCGGTTTCGAAGATCAGTGGCAATTTATCCGCAGCCAACTGCTGCAGAGCTGATGGTTTTTTCGCATCATTCAGCAAAAAGAAGGGAGGCTTTGGCCTCCCTTCTTTTTTGTGTCAGGTTTTTATGGCAGAAAAGAAGTACCAGATGCGACCCGTACTGTCGCGCTGCGGTGTTAGATTTATCCACCATAAACCTTTTAGAACCTGACAGGACATCCTATGGAACCCGAAATCATTACCGAAGCGCAGACCTGGCTGGTCAATAATCAGGGACTGCTGATCGAATACGGCGTCAATATCGCCGCCGCCCTGCTGACCCTGCTGGTCGGCTATATCGCCGCCAACCTCGTCAGCGGTGGCGTGGTCAAGGTGATGCAGGCCCGCAAGCTGGACACTACAGTCACCCACTTCGTCGGCAGCATCCTCAAATACGCCATTCTGGTGTTCGTGGTGATCGCCGCGCTGGGCCGTGTCGGCGTGCAGACCGCCTCCTTCGTCGCCATTATCGGTGCCGCCGGTCTGGCCATCGGTCTGGCGCTGCAAGGCTCGCTCTCCAACTTCGCTGCCGGCTTCCTGCTGATCATCTTCCGCCCCATCAAGGCGGGCGAGTTTATCGAAGTGGCGGGCACCGCGGGTGTAGTGCAGTCCGTTCAGCTCTTTACCACCACCCTCACCTCCGGTGACAACAAGATGGTGGTAGTACCGAACTCCGCCATCCTCAACGGCACCATCGTCAACTACTCGCGCATGGATACCCGCCGCGTCGATATGACCTTTGGCATCGGCTACGGCTCCGACCTGCGCAAGGCCAAGCAGATCCTGGAGCGTCTGGTAAGCGAAGAGCCGCGCATCCTGAAAGATCCGGCAGCTACCATCGCCGTTGCCGCGCTGGCCGACTCCTCGGTCAATATCGTGGTGCGCCCCTGGGTGAAAACCGCTGACTACTGGGGTGTCTGGTTTGACTTCCATGAGAAGGTGAAACTGACCTTTGATGCCGAAGGCATCGAGATCCCCTTCCCGCAGATGGTGATGCACATGCAAAAACCGCAGGCGTGATCGCGGTTCTGCTGCAACAGACAATGCCAGCCTTCGGGCTGGCATTGTCGTTTCTGGCCCCAGCCCATGGCCATGTCGGTGCATAACCACGCCAACCGGATGAAAACAATTTCAGGCTATCGGGGTGGCCCCAATCATGAGCAAGCGCAAGATCCGCCTTGCTTTCGTGACACATAATCCCAATGTTCTGGTTGTATGCTCCCGACACTGACCCATTGCGGTAAAAGACAATCGGTAAAAATCTGTTACACGGGCCGCCCGATCGGCTCGCTATAATGCTCGGATAATAAGGTTTGGCGGGACCTTGCCTGCAAGGTTCAAACACAACTTGGCATTTCAGGAATCCTATGAAAAATATCAATCCAACCCAAACCCAGGCCTGGCAGGCACTGGAAGCCCACTTTGCAGCAAACAAAGAGACTCGACTCAAGGATCTGTTCGCGCAGGACCCGAAGCGCTTTGACAAGTTTTCCCTTACCTTCGGCGGCGACATCCTGGTTGATTACTCGAAGAACCTGATCACCGAAGAAACCCTCAAGTTGCTGGTTGATCTGGCCAAAGAGACCGATCTTCGCAGCGCGATCGATGCCATGTTCAATGGCGACAAGATCAACATGACCGAAGGGCGCTCCGTACTGCACGTGGCCCTGCGCAACCGCTCCGACCGCCCCATCGAGTGCGATGGCAAAGACGTGATGCCGGAAGTGAACGCCGTGCTGGCCAAGATGAAGGGCTTCTGCGAGAAGGTAATCGGAGGCGAGTGGAAAGGCTACACCGGCAAGGCGATCCAGCACGTGGTCAACATCGGTATCGGTGGATCTGATCTGGGCCCGGTGATGATCACCGAGGCACTGCGTCCCTACAAAAACCACCTGCAGATGCACTTCGTCTCCAACGTCGATGGCACCCATATCGCCGAGACCCTGAAGAAGATCGATCCGGAAACCACCCTGTTCCTGGTGGCCTCCAAGACCTTCACCACCCAGGAGACCATGACCAACGCCCTGACCGCCCGTGACTGGTTCATCAACATCGCCGGTGACAAGGCCCACGTTGCCAAGCACTTCGCGGCCCTCTCCACCAACGGCAAGGCCGTGGCCGAGTTCGGCATCGACACCAACAACATGTTCGAGTTCTGGGACTGGGTTGGCGGCCGCTACTCCTCCTGGTCTGCCATCGGCATGCCCATCGCCCTGTCTGTCGGTTTCGAGAACTTCGAAGCCCTGCTGCAAGGCGCCTTCGAGATGGACATGCACTTCGCCACTGCCTCTTATGAGCAGAACGTGCCGGTGCTGCTGGCGCTGATTGGCCTGTGGTACAACAACTTCTACGGTGCCGAGTCCGAAGCCATTCTGCCGTACGACCAGTACATGCACCGCTTCCCTGCCTACTTCCAGCAAGGCAACATGGAATCCAACGGCAAGTACGTGGATCGCAACGGCAAGCCGGTTGACTACCAGACTGGCCCCATCATCTGGGGTGAGCCGGGCACCAACGGCCAGCACGCCTTCTACCAGCTGATCCATCAGGGCACCAAGCTGATCCCCTGTGACTTCCTGGCGCCGGCCATCAGCCACAACCCGATCGGTGACCACCACCCGAAACTGCTGGCCAACTTCTTCGCCCAGACCGAGGCGCTGGCCTTCGGCAAGAGCAAGGAAGAGGTCGAAGCCGAGTTCCTGGCGGCAGGCAAAACGCTGGAGCAGGTCAAGGATCTGGTGCCGTTCAAGGTGTTCGAAGGCAACCGCCCGACCAACTCCATCCTGTTCAAGAGTCTGACCCCGAAAACCCTGGGTGCCCTGATCGCCATGTACGAGCACAAGATCTTCGTACAGGGCGCAATCTGGAACATCTTCTCCTTCGACCAGTGGGGCGTGGAGCTGGGCAAACAGCTGGCCAACAAGATCCTGCCGGAGCTGGGCAACAACGAGGCTGTCACCAGCCACGACTGCTCCACCAACGGTCTGATTAATACCTGGAAAGCGTGGAAAGCCTGATTTATCCGGCCTTTCTGAATGCAAAAGCCCCGCTCGATGAGCGGGGCTTTTTTATGACTGTCAGGCTGGTTTTTCTGGCGGGCCGGTCGGGTGTCCAGTCCGACCGGCGACGGGGATCGTCATCCCCGCCCCTTCATCATCCAGCCCGATGCGGGCTTAACCGCCAACGGCGATGCGTTTCATGTCTTTCATATAACCGCGCAATACCTGGCCGATTTTTTCGATCGGGTGGTTGCGGGTCGCTTCGTTGGCCGCCAGCAGCGCCAGGTTGTCGACGCTCTGCCCTTCCGCCTTGCTGGCACCCAGATCGCCCGCTTTCAGGGTCGGCATGAAGTGCTCACGCAGCAACGGCACGGCGGCGTTGGCGAACAGGTAGTTACCGTACTCAGCGGTGTCGGAGATAACCACGTTCATCTCGTACAGACGCTTGCGGGCAACGGTGTTGGCGATCAACGGCAACTCGTGCAGGGATTCGTAGTAGGCAGACTCTTCATAGATGCCGGAGGCCACCATGGTTTCGAACGCCAGCTCGACACCCGCCTTGACCATGGCCACCATCACCACGCCATTGTCGAAGTACTCCTGCTCGGCAATCTTGCCTGCAAACGCCGGCGCATTTTCGAAGGCAGATTTGCCGGTCTCTTCGCGCCAGCCGAACAGCTTGGCATCGTCTTCGGCCCAGTCGGCCATCATGCCGCGGGAGAACTCACCGGCGATGATATCGTCCATGTGCTTCTCGAACAGCGGGCGCATCAGGGTCTTGAGCTGCTCGGAGAGCTCGAAGGCGCGCAGCTTGGCCGGGTTGGAGAGGCGGTCCATCATCAGGCTGATGCCACCCTGCTTCAGGGCTTCGGTGATGGTCTCCCAGCCGAACTGGATCAGCTTGCCGGCGTAGGCCGGGTCTGTGCCTTCGGCAACCAGCTTGTCGTAGCAGAGCAGGGAACCGGCCTGCAGCATGCCGCAGAGGATGGTCTGCTCGCCCATCAGGTCGGATTTCACTTCCGCCACGAAGGAGGATTCCAGCACCCCGGCACGGTCGCCGCCGGTGGCAGAGGCCCACGCCTTGGCGATGGCCATGCCTTCGCCTTTCGGGTCATTTTCAGGGTGAACGGCGATCAGGGTCGGCACACCAAAGCCACGCTTGTACTCTTCACGCACTTCGGTCCCCGGGCACTTGGGCGCAACCATCACGACGGTGATGTCGGAGCGGATCTGTTGACCCTCTTCCACCACGTTGAAGCCGTGGGAGTAGCCCAGCGCGGCGCCCTGCTTCATCAGCGGCATCACGGTTTTCACCACGTCAGAGTGCTGCTTGTCCGGAGTCAGGTTCAGCACCAGATCGGCGGTCGGGATCAGCTCTTCATAGGTACCGACCGCAAAGCCGTTGTCGGTGGCTTTCTGCCAGGAGGCACGCTTCTCGGTGATGGCGGCCTTGCGCAGGGCGTAGGAGATATCCAGCCCGGAGTCGCGCATGTTCAGGCCCTGGTTCAGACCCTGGGCACCACAGCCCACAATCACCACCTTCTTGCCCTTCAGCACGTTGCAGCCGTCCGCGAACTCTTCGCGCTGCATGAAACGACACTTGCCCAGTTGGGCCAACTGCTGACGCAGGTTCAAGGTGTTGAAATAGTTAGCCATGGTGATTGCTCCGTTCGATTGATTCCATGCCGGATAGCGGCGTTGTCTGAACCACTATAGCGCGGGACACTTATTGCCTGAACTGATATATTCGAAACAGTACATTGCAATAACTGAAACGCTAGCCCTTCATAATCGCCTGCTGAATGTACCGCGAGATGGCAGAAACAAGCCGCCAACCGCTGGATATCGGGCACACAAGCGGCGCCAGGAGCTGAAAGATGGATCTTCGCAATCTCGAGCTGTTTCTCCACCTCGCCGACTCCCTCCACTTCGGCAAGAGCGCCGATGCCATGGCGGTCAGCCCCTCCACCCTGAGCCGCGCCATCCAGCGACTGGAGCAGGAGACAGGCTGCATCCTGTTCGAACGGGACAACCGCTCGGTACGGCTCACCCCCGCCGGCGAGAAGCTGCGCGAATTTGGCGGCGGCCTGTTGCAGGAGTGGCGCCAGCTCAAGCAGGAGCTCAAGCGCAGCGATGAACCGCTGCAGGGGCGGCTGCGGGTCTTCTGCTCGGTCACCGCCAGTTACTTTCTGCTGCCCGAGGTACTGGAGCGCTTTCGCCGCCGCTACCCCCAGCTGGAGATCAAGCTGGAGACCGGTGACCCGGCGCTGGCGGTGGACAAGATCCTGGCCGACGAGGCCGATCTCGCCATCGCCGCCCGTCCCGACGCTCTGCCCGCCAAGCTGGAGTTCGCCAGCCTGCAACTGGTGCCGCTGGTCTTTATCGCGCCGCGCAATGCCCCGCAGCTGAACCAGTGGTTCCGTCAGGGCGAGCCGGACTGGGAGCAGCTGCCAGTCATCCTCTCCGAGCAGGGCTTGGCCCGCAAACGCAGCGATCAGTGGTTTCGCAACAAGGGGATCGCCCCCAACATCTATGCCGAAGTGGCGGGTAATGAGGGGATTGTCGCCATGGTAGCGCTCGGTTGTGGCGTAGGATTGGTGCCGGCGGCGGTGATCGACCACAGCCCGCTCGGCGACAAGGTGCGGATCATCGACCTCAAACCCGCCTTCAAGCCATTTGATGTGGGGATCGGGGTACTCAAGAAGCGGCTGGAGGAACCGCTGATCCGCGCCTTCTGGGATACTGCGCAGAATCAGGGCTCACTGCGCTGACACCGGATTATAGATAAGGGCCGGATCGGCCATCATGATGCGGCTGGGCAGCGGCAAGTCGGGGTTGTGCAGCTCGAGGCGCACCCGCTCATCCAGTTTCAGCCGCCGAATGGTGCTGCCAAATCCCTCTTCAAAGACCCGGTCAAAAGCACCAGACTGCCGCGCCCGCCGCAGGCCAAGCTCGATGCGCTGGGCCAGCTCCGGATATTTTGGCGAGACAAAGAAGAGCAGCGCCAACGGATAGCGAAACACCAGACGGGGCTCGATGGCGAGATCCGGATGCTGCCTGAGCTCATCCTCGATCTCGATGACCGAACGCAGGAAGCAGTCAAAGCGCTTCTTTCGCAGCATGTTGAAGAGCGCCTCATAAAGATTGCCCACCGTCACCTTGAGGCCGTTAGCCCGCAGCAACTGGGTGTCTGGCCAGGATCTGTGCTGACCGATGGAGAGCCCGGCGAGATGCCAGTCCGCCAACGACCCGATCGCGGCAAATCGCCCCTCATCCCCCTGCCGAATGAGGCAAACCCGCCAGCCGAGCAGCCCCTTGGCCAGCGGAATGTGGATTGCCAGCAACTCCCGTTCTCGCTCACCATCCGGGGCAAAGACACCGACCTGAACCAGCTCGCCGCTACGCAGCTCCTTCACCGCCCGCCCCTGCTCCATCTGCGGGCTGGAAACCAGCTGGTAAGGGCCATATTCGGGCACGGTGAGGTCGAGGGAGAGGCGCAGCAACTGGATGACGGCTGGGTTGGGATGATCCAGCAGCAGATTCCAGGCGCGGATAGGCTGCTCGGCTGCCGATACACCAGCCGCCCACAGTGCCATGCACCACCACCAGACTCTGATCATCCCGTACCCCATCCGTGCCTCGTGCTCCTCGCCATACTATAACGTCAGCCAGCGCCTCAACGGCGCCCTCTCTGAAAGATGTGTGAGCGCTCTTGTGTCAAATCTCGTGTCAAAAGTGACAATAGGCAAACCCGGCAGGTCATCGCAGACTGGGCGTTCATCAACAAACGCCAAGGCGCAGGGAGGAGAGCCATGAAACAGCATTTGGTAGAGATCAAGGGTTCAACCCTGTTTGACGAGTATCTGCAGAGCATGGGCGTGCCCAGTACAGCGCTCGATCGGGAGCAGGATATCTATCTGCAGGAACGCCACCTGGGAGCCATTCGCCGGGTGCAGGGCGAACTGCGCTTTTATCTGCGTGCCAATGCCCTGAACAAACGGTGATCAGGATCCGGTCACAGAACCCGCAGCAAAGGCGTATTAGACTGGTATCTTCCCCCTTTCGACGGGAGTGCCCATGATAGCAAGCGGTCTGGATCGGCTGTTCAAACCCCACTCAATCGCCGTGATCGGCGCCTCGACGGACCCGCTCAAGGCGGGTCACGTAATCGTGCGCCACCTGCTGGCGGGCCAGTTCAAAGGGCCCATCCTCCCGGTAACCCCGCGCAACAAGGCCATCGCCGGCGTGCTGGCCTATCCCGATATTGCCAGCCTGCCGCTGACCCCGGATCTCGCCATCATCTGCACCAGGCGGGAGCGAGTCTTGCCATTGCTGGAAGCGCTCGGCCAGAAGGGCGCGGGCGCAGCCATCATACTGGCCGCCGACTTTTCCCCCGAGGAGCGGCTGGAGCTGAAACGGGTCTGCCAGCAATATGGCATTCGCCTGCTCGGCCCCAACAGCATGGGGATGCTGCTGCCCGGCCAGGGGATCAACGCCAGCTTTTCACCCATTGCCGCCAAGCCGGGACAGGTCGCCTTTCTCTCGCAATCCGCCGCCGTCAGCACCACCATTCTGGATTGGGCCAAGCAGCATGAGCTGGGCTTCTCCGCCTTTATCTCCCTTGGTGAGCACTGCGACATCGACTTCGGCCAGCTGCTGGATCAGCTCTCCCGCGACAGCGTCACCCGCGCCATTTTGATCTACATGGACAAGTTGCACGACGCCCGCCACTTTCTCTCGGCAGCGCGGGCAGCCTCGCGCAACAAGCCGATCCTGGTGCTGAAAAGCGGGCGCCACGAACCGGCCCACGGTCTCGACAATGTCTATGATGCCGCCATCCGTCGCGCCGGCATGTTACGGGTGCGGGATACCCACGAACTATTCGCCGCGGTAGAAACCTTGAGCCACTCCATGACCCTCAAGGGAGAGCGGCTCGCCATCATCTCCAACGGCCGAGGGCTGGCCAATATGGCGGTAGATGTACTGCTGGAGCGGGGCGGCAAGCTGGCTCGCCCGCCACTCGATATCGGCAGCGATGCCACCATCACCACTTATCAGGAGGCGCTGGACAACGTGTTGCAGGAGGATGGCATCGACGCCATCCTGATCATCCACGCCCCCTCGCTCACGGCACCGAGCGCGCCGCTGGCCAGCCATCTAATCGCCCATCTGAAACAGCATCCCAGAGCGCGCCGTTTCAATATCCTCACCAACTGGGCGGGCGAATACTCGGCACAGGAGGGGCGCAAACTCTTTACCGAGGCAGGTTTCCCGACCTACCGCACGCCGGAAAGCGCCATGGCCGCCTTCATGCACATGGTGGAATACCGCCGCAACCAGAAGCAGTTGATGGAAACCCCGGCATCCCTGCATGGCAACCAGCTCAATGTCGAGCTGTGCCAGCAACTGATCCGCCAGGCGCAGGAGCGCAAGCAACTGAGGCTGGATACCCATCTGGTACACCCGATTTTGCAAGCCGCCGGTCTCTCGACCCTGCCAACCTGGATCGTCACAGACGCCATCGAGGCGACCCTCACCGCCGAGCAGATCGGCTATCCAGTGGCGGTAAAACTGCGCTCGCCCGATATCCTGCACAAGTCTGCCGTACACGGTGTGGTGCTCAATCTGCGCACCTCGGCCGAAGTGGCGCAAGCCGCAGATGCCATTCTGGACAGGGTCAAACAGCATGATCCGGGCGCCCGCATCGAAGGCTTGCTGGTGCAACGCATGGCTCGCCGCAGCGGCGGCCTCGAGCTGCGGGTACGCATCCAGCAAGACGCCATCTTTGGCCCCGTCATTCTGTTGGGTGAGTCGGGCGCCGAACCGCAGGAGATGGTGGCAGCGTTACCGCCGCTCAATCAGGCGCTGGCCCGTTACCAGATCATCGGTGCACTCAAGAGCCGTAAAATCCGCGAACAGGCGACGCCGGAACGACTGGATATCGATGCCTTGGGCCAAGTGCTTTGCCAGCTCTCCGAGCTGCTGCTCGCCTTTCCGGAAATTCAGGAGCTGGATCTGCACCCGCTACAAGCGTGCGGTGCCGAGATGGTGGTGCTGGATGCCAGCCTCACGCTGGCTGACCCCGCCCTCCCGGCCAGCAACCGACTGGCGATCCGCCCCTATCCTACCGAACTGGAGGAAGGCGCCTGGCTTAAAGATCAGCGCCATATCCTGCTGCGCCCGATCCGGCCGGAAGATGAACCGGCTCACAAGCAGTTCGTGCTGCAAGTCTCCGATGAAGACAGGTACAAACGCTTCTTCGCCGATGTGGGTGAACTGGGTCATGAAGAGCTGGCTCGTATGACCCAAATCGATTACGACCGGGAGATGGCCTTTGTGGCAGTGGGGCAAGATGGCGAGCTGCAGGATCAGATCCTCGGCGTGGTGCGCGCCATTTCGACCCCGGACCTGAGCGATGCCGAGTTTGCCATTCTGGTGCGATCGGACTTGAAAGGGGTGGGTCTCGGAAAATTGATGATGGAGAAGATCATCCGTTACGCCAAAGAGCAGGGGATTGGCCAGTTATCCGGCATGACCATGCCCAGCAATCGTGGCATGATCAACCTCGCCAAACGGCTTGGCTTCAAGATCGATGTGCAAATGGAAGAGGGGGTGGTCAATATGGAACTGCCCTGCAACCAGCAGGCGGCAGAAGCCTGATTTGGCCGCCTGTAAACTCGCTCAAATGGCTGATAAGGCTCGGATATAGCCAGAAAATGGTGGAAATAATCGGCTATCTGGCCATCCTTCCGACAGATAAAAGCGAGCCATTGGCTGGTTTAACAAGCTAAAAACACCAAAGCTCGGTCATGGGGCCGGGCTTTGGCGCACGTTCTGGTGTGCAAATCTGGAGGTCACTGGGTAAAGAACGCCCATAGCAAAAAGGCCTTCCCAATCGGGAAGGCCTTCGAATTAGTGGCGGAGCGGACGGGACTCGAACCCGCGACCCCCGGCGTGACAGGCCGGTATTCTAACCGACTGAACTACCGCTCCGCATTCGGTTAGCTTGCGCTAAATTGTTTGCCGCGTCAGTGAGGTGTCATCCTCGCAGCCAGTGACGTGATTCTTCACATCGCTGTTTAATTGGGTGCCTGGCAGTGTCCTACTCTCGCATGGCGAATGCCACACTACCATCGGCGCTACCGCGTTTCACTTCTGAGTTCGGCATGG
>NZ_JBFOCL010000024.1:11181-20596 GCF_040907785.1 Aeromonas sp. s8 | reverse complement strand
GGATGAGGGGGAGGGCTCTGCTCAGCGCAATGAGAGCCAAATATGGGCCAGTACGACCTCCATCCGACTCAGCACATCGTTATTCCACACTCGTATCACCCGAAATCCCTGCTGATTGAGATAGGCTGTCCGAGCCTCGTCATGCATCTGGTTCGTTTGTGTTCCATGTTGCGAACCATCCACTTCGATGACCAATCCCTGTTCAAGGCAGATGAAATCCACCACATAGGGGCCGATGGGCATTTGGCGGCGAAATTTCAGCCCCGCCAGACGGCGACTGCGCAGCTGTTGCCACAGTTTCTGCTCTGCCAGCGTGGCATCCCTTCTCAGTCGCTTGGCAAAGAGGTTACTCTCCATAAATTGTCCCTGCTCCGTATCGCCCTATAGATATAGCCAGCTTCCCATCTGTTTACCGGTTGGGTATTGCGTCCCCTCACCCTAGCCCTCTCCCAATGGGAGAGGGAACAGATCGAGTTGTGGTTGGGATTGGGCTGATCATCACTGTGTTCATTGCCGGATTCGAGTAGAGGAAGCTGGATTGGGTAATAGGAAGATGACGGTAACTTTTTGAATGTATGGGGAATCGCCTAGCTGGCAGACTGGCTGAATGGTTGTCAGCGATGCTGCAAGTGGTAGCGTAACTGCTCCCTTCTCCCCTTGCGGGAGAAGGGCTGGGGATGAGGGGGGAGGGAGCCGCCCTCACCCTAACCCTCTCCCAGAGGGAGAGGGAATTGATCGAGGTTCGGTTTGGGCATCATGGTCGGCCAACAAGCTCCTTCATCAAATCTTTCAGCCATACCAGCGCCGGTTGCTGCGCGTGCACGGGATGCCAGACGCAGTTGAGGTGATAATCCGGCACATCTTCGGGCAGCGGCAGACTTTTCAGCGGCCAGTGGGTGGCGAGCAGCTCGGCCACCATGCTGGGCAGCACCAAGAGGTGATCGCTCTGGCTGACGATAGCGGCGGCGGACATATAACTCTGGCTGTTGACCGAGATGGTGCGGCTAAAGCCCTGACTCTTCAGATAGCGGTCGAGGCTCGCCTCCGAGGTGCCAAGGGGCGAGTGGAACACATGGGGCATGGCGATGAGCTGCTGCAGGGTGATGCGCTCCTGCCATTGGGAGGGGTCATCCTCGGCGCCGGCGGGGGCCGATTTGGCAATGGGCAGATCGGCGCGTACCAGCCCGGCCAGCGGCTCGGTGAGCCAGGTCTCCTTGCCCAGATACCCCGGCACCTGCATGTACTCGTCAAAGCCCAGCACCAGATCGATCTCGCCGCTCGCCAGCTCGGCTTCGGGCAGGGTATCGCGCAGGATGCGGATCTCGATGGTGACCCCGGGCGCCAGCCGTCTGAGCCGCTGGATCAGCGGCGGGATCAGCACGCACTCCACGTAATCTGTGGTGCAGAGCACGAAGCGCCGCTTCGACTGGCTTGGCTCGAACTCTTCTTCCTCGGTGAGCTGCTGCTCCAGCAGCCGCAGCGCCTGCTGCACCCCGAGGTGCAGCCGCTGGGCGCGCGGGGTCGGCAGCATCCCCTGCGGGGTGCGCACCAGCAGCGGGTCGCCGAGAAAGGTGCGCAGCCGGTTAAGGGAGTGGCTCATGGCGGGCTGGCTGATAAAGAGCGCTTCGGCTGCGCGGGTGACGCTGCCCTGCGTCATCAGGGCGTCAAACGCGAGCAGCAGATTGAGGTCGAGCTGGTGCAGTTTCATGGGGGGATTATTCGCCGTGTTTATGGGACAATCCATCCTATTCATTTGATGGATGGGGGCGCAACGTCTTACTCTGCGGCCCACTGTTATTTTTCCGGGTTCCCGCGCCGCATCGGGCGTAAACGGGGGCCTCAATCCATGCAAGGAGCCTTGCGATGAGCATCAAGACCATTAACTCCACGCCGGCCGCCGACGGCTTCACCATGCCCGCCGAGTGGGCGCACCAGCAGGCCGTCTGGATGATCTGGCCGTTTCGCCCGGACAACTGGCGCGTAGCCGGTCGCTTCGCGCAAGAGACCTTCGCCAAGGTGGCCGATGCCATCGGCGGTGCCACCCCGGTCTTTATGGGGGTTCCGGCCCAGTTTATGGAGCAGGCTCGCGCCATCATGCCCGCCCACGTCACCCTGGTTGAAATGGACAGCGATGACTGCTGGGCCCGCGATACCGGCCCGACCATTGTTACCAACGCTGCCGGCGAGTGCCGTGGCGTGGATTGGGGCTTCAACGCCTGGGGCGGCCACAAGGGCGGTCTCTACTACCCGTGGAATCAGGATGAGGAAGTGGCAGCCCAGATGCTGACCCAACACGAGATGGCTCGCTACGATGCGCCGCTGATTCTGGAAGGGGGCTCCATCCACGTCGATGGTGAAGGCACCTGCCTGACCACCGCCGAGTGCCTGCTCAACGAAAACCGCAACCCGCACCTGACCAAAGAGCAGATCGAAGCTTACCTGCGCGACTATCTGGGCGTCACCAGCTTTATCTGGCTGGACGAAGGCGTCTATATGGATGAAACCGACGGCCACATCGACAACATGTGCTGCTTCGTGCGTCCGGGTGAAGTGGCCCTGCACTGGACTGACGACCAGAACGATCCCCAGTACGCCCGCTCCGTGGCCGCCCTCAAGGTGCTGGAAGCGGCTGTCGATGCCAAGGGTCGCAAGCTGAAAGTGTGGAAGCTGCCCCAGCCGGGCCCGCTGTTCTGCACTGAAGAGGAGTCTGCCGGTGTCGAGAGCGGTACCGGTGTGCCGCGCGAGGCAGAAGGCCGTCTGGCCGGTTCCTATGTGAACTTCCTTATCACCAACGATCGTATCGTCTACCCGCTGCTGGATGCCGCCACCGATGGCGAAGCCCAGCGCATTCTGGAAGAGATCTTCCCGGAGCACACCGTAGTCGGCGTGCCGGCCCGCGAGATCCTGCTGGGCGGTGGCAATATTCACTGCATTACTCAGCAAATCCCTTCAGGTCAGTAAGCTGGTCGAAGAGTGTAGAAATTCAAAACCCCACGCCGTGGGGTTTTATCTCTTGATGGTGTGATGGTCGCATGCGCTGATGCGGCGATCATCATGACAAACAGTCACCCTTTTACAGGAGATCAAAATGATCGAAGTGACCGAGGTTTCCATTGCCGAGCTGCGTGCCGCGCTCGAATCAGGCCGCACCACAGCGGTCGAACTGGTCAAGGCCTATCTGGCCCGGATCGAGGCCTACAACGGCCCAGAGACTGCCACCAAACTCAACGCCGTGGTGGTCGCCAATCCCGATGCGCTGAAAGAGGCCGAGGCTTCCGATGCCCGCCGTGCCCGTGGCGAGACCCTGAGCCCGCTTGACGGCATTCCCTACACCGCCAAAGACAGCTATCTGGTCAAGGGGCTGACCGCCGCCTCCGGTAGCCCGGCCTTCAAGGATCTGGTGGCCCAGCGCGATGCCTTTACCGTTGAGCGCCTGCGCGCCGCCGGTGCCATCTGCCTTGGCAAAACCAATATGCCGCCGATGGCCAATGGCGGCATGCAGCGCGGCGTCTATGGCCGTGCCGAGAGCCCCTACAACGCCGACTACCTGACCGCGCCCTTTGCCTCCGGCTCCTCCAACGGCGCCGGTACTGCCACCGCTGCCAGCTTCTCCGCCTTTGGTCTGGCGGAAGAGACCTGGTCGAGCGGTCGTGGCCCGGCTTCCAACAACGGTCTGTGCGCCTACACCCCGTCCCGTGGCGTCATCTCGGTGCGTGGCAACTGGCCGCTGACTCCGACCATGGATGTGGTGGTGCCCTATGCCCGCACCATGAACGATCTGCTGGAAGTGCTGGATGTAGTGGTGGCCGACGATGCCGATACCCGTGGCGATCTGTGGCGCCTGCAGCCCTGGGAGCAGCTGCCCAAGGCCTCTGAAGTGCGTCCGGCTTCCTATCTGGATCTGGCTGCCAAGCCTGATGCCCTCAAGGGCAAGCGCCTCGGCGTGCCGCGCATGTTTATCAACAAGGATGAACTGGCCGGCACCAGCGAAAACCCCGGTATCGGCGGCCCGACCGGTCAGCGCATCTATACCCGCGAGACCGTGATCGCCCTCTGGGAAGATGCGCGCAAGGCGCTGGAAGCCGCTGGCGCGGAAGTCATCGAAGTGGACTTCCCGCTGGTTTCCAACTGCGAAGGGGACCGACCCGGCGCGCCGACCGTGTTCAATCGCGGCATCGTGAGCCCGGAGTTTCTCAACGACGAGCTGTGGGAGCTCTCCGGCTGGGCGTTCGACGACTTCCTGCGTGCCAACGGCGATCCCAAGTTGAACAAGTTGGCCGATGTCGATGGGCCGAAGATCTTCCCCCACGATCCGGGCACCCTGCCGAACCGCGAGGGCGATCTGGCGGCGGGCATGGACGAGTACGTCAATATGGCCAAGCGCGGCATCAAGCGCTTTGACGAGATCCCCACAGTGCCGGATGGCCTGCGCGGTCTGGAGAAGACCCGCAAGCTGGACTTGGAAGATTGGATGGACGGGCTCAAGCTCGACGCCGTGCTGTTCCCGACCGTCGCTGACGTCGCCCCGGCTGATGCGGATGTGAATCCGGCCTCCGCCGATATCGCCTGGAGCAACGGCATCTGGGTTGCCAACGGCAACCTCGCCATCCGCCACCTCGGCGTGCCGACCGTCACCGTTCCTATGGGTATCATGGCTGATATCGGTATGCCGGTGGGGCTGACCTTCGCCGGTCGCGCCTATGACGACAACAACCTGCTGCGCTTCGCCTCGGCCTTCGAATCCACCGGCAGCAAGCGTATGGTGCCGCCACGCACGCCGCCGCTGGCTTGATTATCCTTGGGGAATAAATAGTCAGGTTAGTAAAGTGATAAAACCAGAAACCACCTGTTATACGGGTGGTTTTTATTCCTTCCCATTTTCATTCACCATGGATTGTAAAGGGGTGTGACAGGGCTCCCAGCGCAACCCGGTTAATCACATACAATACGAAAATGCGCCCCGTCAGAGAGAAAACTGCATGCAAAACCGCTATCGCCACCCGCTAGCCGAGTGTTGCCTGATCCTTGCCAGCCTGCTGCTGTCCGCTTGTACCTCTCAGGGCAGTCAGACCTCGCGCGGGACCGACCAGGAGGTCAACGAGCCGGTGCCTCAGGACAGGATCACCGTCTACATAGATCGCACTTGGTCCTTGATCGCCAGTCCCCGAACCTATTATCTGGAGGTGGATAGTAGACGGGTCGGCGAGCTGACTTCTGATAACTACTACAAGGTGTCGCTGTGGCCGGGGGAATATACTTTTTCAATCCTATTCCCACGAGAGACGGTGCTATTGAGAACCGCCTCGGAACGGCGCCCTATCTTCAAGAGGGTACGCTTCCAAAATACAGATGTTGGCAAGCAATACAGATTCACGGTGGAAGGTACCGATGCACTCTTTTACCAGATCACGGGGCAGAGGGACTCGCTTAATGGCCGGAGTCTAGCCCGGCACCTGACCGCCCAGGACACCTCCCAGTGCAAGCCGCCCCGCAGTGGCACCTATGACGGGCCGGTGAGCTTCGGCAAGCCGGCAGGGCATGGCACCTTGCGCTGGCGTGATGGCCGCACGTTTGAGGCAGACTTTGCTGGCAGTTTCATGGCATTCGGTTTGCTGCGTTATCCGGACGGCCGCGAGTACATAGGCCAGTTTGATGGCGAGGCCTCCGGCCTGCCGGATGGCAAGGGGGTGCTGCGGGATGCCGCAGGGAACATACTGTTTGCTGGCCAATTTGTCGCAGGCAAGCCCAGCGGCCAGGGACTTCGTCTGGATGAGCAGGGGCCCCAGGTGCGGGAGTTTAATGACAAGGGTAAAGAGACAATACGGGTCAGTCGTCAGGATCTTGATCGGGTGGCCGCCCAACAGGCCAACCAGGCCATTACCGCGGCGGAACAATCCGAACTGAATACTGTCATGGCGCCGGTGGCCGCCATCGAGAAACAGCTGGATCAGGCCAAGGAGGCTCGACAGGAACAGGAAGTCGCGGCCAAGAAGTGGGGTTCTTGGCCCAAAGAGTGTCGTTGCCACTTCGAGTTGTGCCTGACAGTCGAAAATATGGGTGGCAAACGGATCTCTGCGACACAGGTGCGTATCAACGAACAACGTAAAAGAGAGACTGCCCGTCTTTGCCGACAATGGGAGAGTAGCCAAGGGGAGCGCGAGGCCGAGGCCCGCGCCAAACTCAAGCTGCTTGATGCCGAGATAGACAGACTGACCGCCAATGAGACCCTGGCGCGGCAGCAGGCCGAGGCGCAACAACAGCAACTGCAAACCCAACTGGAACGTACCCGGCTGCAACGCCTGGCCAGCGAACAAGCAAAGCAAAAACGGGTATTAGAGGCCGAGCTGAAGCAGCGAGAGCAGAAGGTGGAGGCGGCTCGCAATAAATGCACCAAGTCGCTGGCCAAGGGCCACAGGCTCTGCGATTGCGCCCCGTTTGCCAGCGACCACCGGACTTGGAAAGTCTGCATGATCTAGGCAGGGCAGTAGAATAGCGAAGCGTATTCGGACAATCGCGAATAGGGAGTTGCCGAGAAGGGCCGTAGGTTCGAATAGCGAAGCGTATTCGGACGATCGCGAATAGGTCGTGGCCGAGAGGCTGCTGATATCTGGAATTTATTAGCGGTCTTGCCATGACTCGGTGCGTGGCGGTATGCGGACGATTACGCTACGCTAATCGACCCTACATGATGTGGCATATTGTTACCTCCCCCTCATCCCCAGCCCTTCTCCCCTTGTTTGTGATCAAGAGTGGGAGAAGGGAGCAAAACGGTTCAGCTGACTGTGCTTTACGTGCGAGGTACGGGTGGGGATGGGAGTTTGGAATTGGCATTGGCCATCCCCTCTCCCTCGGGAGAGGGCTAGGGTGAGGGGGCGCTATCTGTGTTGTCGTTTCGTTTTGAGCCTTTACCTCTCTCCACTTCCCGCACCGTCGTTCGCCATATTGGTCGTGGCTCGTCGCCGATTCCCCCCTGATTTTTCTGCATTCCCCCTGACTTCACCCAGACTTCACACAACCTCATTTTCCCCTCACAAATCCCCCGTATCTTCTGCTCACTGCTTAAAAGGCCCGGCTTGCCACAGGGGTGGCGAGGGGGCGGTTGGTTCGAGGGAGCAAGATGATGAAAGGTTGGATGAAGTGCACATTGGCCGGGGCCGTGGTGCTGATGGCGAGTTTCTGGGGTGGCAGCGTGCGGGCGGCGGAGATCTCCCTCAAACAGGTGAGCGGCCCGGTCTATGTGGTGGAGGACAACTACTACGTCAAAGAGAACTCCATGGTCTATTTCGGGGCCAAGGGGGTGACGGTGGTGGGGGCGACCTGGACGCCGGATACCGCCCGCGAGCTGCACAAGCTGATCAAACGGGTCAGCAGCAAGCCGGTGCTGGAGGTGATCAACACCAACTACCACACCGATCGGGCGGGAGGTAATGCCTACTGGAAGTCCATCGGGGCCAAGGTGGTCTCGACCCGCCAGACCCGGGATCTGATGAAGAGCGACTGGGCCGAGATTGCCGCCTTTACCCGCAAGGGGCTGCCGGAGTACCCGGATCTGCCGCTGGTGCTGCCCAACGTGGTGCATGATGGCGACTTCAAGCTGCAAGATGGCAAGGTGCGCGCCTTCTACGCGGGCCCGGCCCATACGCCGGACGGTATCTTTGTCTACTTCCCCGACGAGCAGGTGCTCTATGGCAACTGCATCCTCAAGGAGAAGCTGGGCAACCTGAGCTTTGCCAATGTGAAGGAGTATCCGCAGACCATCGAGCGGCTCAAAGCGATGAAGCTGCCGATCAAGACGGTGATTGGCGGTCACGACTCGCCGCTGCACGGGCCTGAGCTGATCGATCACTACGAGGAGCTGATCAAGGCGGCGCCGCAGTCATAAGGGTTGCGCGACAGACTGGCAGCAAGCCGTGCCATCGCTGCAATCAGCAGCCATAACGGCACACCACAAAACGCCCGCTTTCAGGAAATAAGCGGGCGTTTTGCGTTTGTGGTTTTTTGGGTGGCTGTGAGTGCGTGGTATTAACGCTGTTCAAGGGGAGTGGGCTTTCATAAGATGGCCCTCTCTCTTTTCCCTGAAAGTTATCCATTTTCGTTATGCAATACGCCTCTCTCGCGCGCCTCAAGCAGGCCTTTATCACCGGGATGTGGGCCTCGCTGGTCAGCATCGTTATCGGCTTCGCCTTCAAGGTGTGGCTGGCGCAGTGGGTCGCCAAGGGGGAGCTGGCGCTGTTTAACAGCGTGGTGGATTTGATCTCCCTCTCCTTTGTCCTGATGACAGGTTTTCGCTCTTCCATGGTGGTGAGCTACTCCCAGACCAAAAACGATCGGGACATCATCAATATCTTCCGCTACTTCCTCATCGGCATCGTGCTGCTCACCTGGGGGGCAGTGATCCCCTATATCAAGCACGGGCTCCATATCCGGGTGGAGTATCTGCAACTGGTGGGGGTCATCTTCGGGCTGGGGCTCAAGGTCTACTTCACCAATCTGGTGGCCATGTACCGGATGTATCAGCTCTCCAATCGGGTCACCTGGCTGGAGCCGCTGGCCAACGGTCTGCTGTTTATGGCTTGCTATTTCGGACTGGGGATGGATGCGCTTGCCTCGCTCTTCTACGGGCTGACCTTCTCGTCGCTCGCCATCGCCGGTTATATGTATGTTTCGCGCCGTCGGGCCATCGCCACCAGGCCGCTGGCCAAGGTAGCGCTCGGCCCCGAGATGGTGAGCTATGTGAAGAAGAGCTTTACCGCCTCTCTGGAGGCGGGGGCCAGTATCCTGATGATCTATATCACCGTGCTGCTCACCATCCGCCACTTCAGCCTCGACGAGCTGGGGGATTTTCAGGTGGTGGTGCGCCCCATCTTCACCTATATGACCACCCTGTTCGTCTTCCCCATCTACCGCTTTGTGCTGCCTGAGCTGGCGGTCAATCTGCGCAATGGCGATCACCGCCAGATAAGGATGATCCGCAGCTGGATCTTCCGTCTCTCCGCCATCGTCAGTCTGGCCTTCTTTGGCTTGATGCTGCTGGCGGGCAAGCCGCTGGTGCTGTTGTTCTTCCCCGCCGACTACGTGGGGGCGGTGCCTGTGCTGTTCCACTTCTCCATCTTCTTTATCTTTATGATGCTCAATGGCTATCAGCTCGCCTATATCAAGGCTCACGGTCACTTTACCCAGAGTTTGTTGATCCGGCTGGCGGGCATAGTGGCGCTGATTGCGGCCTACTATCTGGTGGCCGAGTTCACCGCCAACGTGGTGGCGATTATCGTGGCGCTGGGCCTCGGTTATATGGTGATGTTTATCCTCTCGACCCTGGCGGAGCGGCAGATCTTGCGATCCCTGCCACTGGTGCTGGCGACCCGTTAGGGGGTTACTCGCCAAGAGCTGGCCCCTGTCAGATAACAAAAAAACG
>NZ_JBFOCL010000024.1:0-11073 GCF_040907785.1 Aeromonas sp. s8 | reverse complement strand
GTTTTTTATTGGCGGCGCAGGGGAGGTTTAACGCTTGCCCTTGCCACCCTTGTTGCCAGCGAGGGCCTGCTTTCTGGCGCGCTGCTTCTGGGCCGCCTTGCTGTTGCGGCGTGGCTCGGGTTCGAAGCGGGTGAGATCCGGCTCAAAGCCCGGAAACCACTGCTGGGGCAAACGGGTGTCGAGTACCGCTTCCACCTTCTCCAGCAGCGGCGCATCTTCCGGGCTGAACAGGGTAATGGCGAGCCCCTTGTTGCCGGCGCGGCCGGTGCGCCCGATACGGTGGACGTAATCCTCCGCCACAAACGGGAACTCGAGGTTAATCACATAGTTGAGATCGCTGATATCGAGGCCGCGAGCCGCCACGTCGGTGGCGACCAGCGCCTGCAGGGTACCGGCGCGAAACTCCAGCAGCACTTTTTCACGCGCACTTTGCGACAGATCGCCGTGGAAGGCCAGCGCATTGATGCCCGCCTTGCCAAGCTGCTGGGCCAGTTTGTCGGCCCCCTGACGGGTGCGGCTGAAGATCAGCGCCGGTGCCCACCCTTTCACTTTCAGCATGTGTTCGACCAGCGCCAGCTTGCGATCACTGTCCACCGTGTAGACCCGCTGCTCTACCTCGGCTGCCGTGGTGTTGCGCGGCGCTACTTCAATCAACTCGGGGTCGCGCAGCAGCACCTTGCTCAAGGCAAACAGGTTGTCGTCGCAGGTGGCGGAGAAGAGCAGGGTCTGGCGATCCGCCGGGATCTGTTTTAGCAGCGCCTTGATCTCGTCCATAAAGCCCATATCGAGCATGCGATCCGCCTCGTCAAACACCAGATGGCGGAGGCTATCAAGGCTCAATGCCCCCTGACGCAGATGGTCGAGCAGGCGGCCCGGGGTGGCGATCAGGATATCAACGCCCTGTTTCAGAGCTTCCACCTGTGCAGCGATACTCACCCCGCCGTAGACCAGCGTGCTGGTGAGACCGGTGCCCTGCCCGTAGCGCGCCACGCTCTCGGCAACCTGCACCGCCAGCTCGCGGGTCGGCACCAGCACCAGCGCGCGGATCGGGCGGGGCTCTGCTTGTGGCTGTTGTAGCAGCTGCTCCAGCAGCGGCAGCACAAAGGCGGCGGTCTTACCGGTGCCGGTCTGGGCGCCTGCCATCAGATCCCGCCCTGCCAGAATGACGGGGATGGCGCGAGCCTGAATGGGGGTCGGTGCGGCATAGCCGAGCTCGCTCAGGGTCTGCTGCAGACGGGGGGAGAGGGCCAGTTCGGCAAAAGAGGCAATGGACATAGAGGGCACCAGTCGGGGTTATCGCGGCCTGCGGCCACGATGCAGTGAGTGATCGTGGCCGCGATGGTAACAGAAGCAGGGGGAGCGGCAGAAGGCGGCTATGCCTCTGCGTCGTCCGGCAACGGGCGGATCAGCCGGATCTTTTTGCCCTCGTAGCAGGCGATGTTGTGCTTGCCGTGCTGTTTGACGTGGTAGAGCAGCTCGTCGGCGAGATGCACCGCCTCGGTGACGGTGAGGTAGTCGCGAATGCGGATCACCCCGGCGGAGAAGGTGATGGGGGTGGGCAGCTCGGGGATACCCAATGGCCGATCCAGCAGGCGGCCAGCGGAGTGGATCATCATCTCGTCATCCTCCATCCCCTTGAACAGCACGATAAACTCCTCGCCGCCCCAACGGATGGCGCTGTCCACCTTGCGGATATTGCTTCTGAGATGGCGGGCAAAGGCGACTAGGGCCAGATCCCCGACGCTATGGCCATAGGTGTCGTTGATCGACTTGAAGTTGTCGATATCGAGGATCATCAGGTAGTCGTGCTCGTGGAGCAGACTCTGGCAGAGCACATCCCGGCGTGGCAGTCGGGTCAGGTGGTCGGTGTGCGCCAGGGTGCGCAGCCGCAGGTAGATCTGCTTCCAGGCCACCATGCCCAGCAACAGCACGATGAGATAGACCTTGAAGGCCGCACTTTGCAGGGCCAGCTTGACGAAATCGAACCAGCTGTAGGACCACTTCAGATAGAGATCATCCCCCGCCTTGGTGCGCATAAAGGGTTTGCTCAGGCAGAGATGCCTCGGGCGGCAGGGCTCGGCGGCTTCAAACGATATGTTGGTGCGGGTCGGGTTGATGGTGTCGAAGGGGTATAGCACATCGTTAAATGCTTCATCGACGGCGATATCGATACCGAGCAGTCCATATTTGTAACCGCCGCGCCCCGACTGATGGATGAGGGGGAAGTACATCACTATGGTGTTGCGCATGCTGAAGCTGTCGATCTCGATATCGGAGACAAAGGCTTCATCGGTGCTGCACAAGGGGCGGCCGGGGGCAAAGCTGGCGCAACCGAAGTAGTGATACCAGGCGGGCAGGGTCATCAGGTCCACCTTGATCGGCGCCAGTCTGGCAGGCAGCACATTGTTGTCGGCCACCATGCCGATCAGCCGGTAGTCATTCCAGATGGTGTAGATGTTGATCACCTCCGGGTAGGAGAGGGCATAGCGGAAGGTGTTGAGGAGATTGGCGGCCGGGTATTGCAGCGGAATATCGGCAAAGCGGTATTTGCTTTTGAGGTCATACCCGTAGAGATAGTCGCTGCCGACGCTATTTGGGGGCGGTGGCTGATCGAGCAGATGGTGTTGTGCCAGATAGCTGGTGATGTTCTCCACCTTGAGGATCTTGGCTCGCTGGTAGAAGACCTCGAACACGTTCTTCTGTCTGGCGGTGATGAGATCCATGTCGTGCTGGATAGTGAGATAGGTGTAGTAGAAGACAATGCCCAACCCGGTCAGGGCGAGCAGGGCCAATCCGGCCACTTTGACGATGAACTGGCGAGCAAACGCTGGTGGCCAGCGCAAGGCTGGGGGATTACCTGAAAATAAGGTCATAGGTGTCTGGGTGCAGTACCGATAGGGGCGCGGGCGCCATACGGGCAAAATATACGCGAAGGAAATCCCGACAGGATCCACCGACAAACCTTGCCAGAAGCTGAATCCTTCACCACTTATTTATCCCTACTCCACGATCAGCACGCTTTCGCTGTCCAGATGGTGCAGCCACTCTCTGACGATCAGCAGCACGGCGGCAAAGTGCTCGTCGCGGGGCAGCAAGCTGGCTGCGAGGGGATCCCCTTCCGCCATGGCGGCCAGCTGGCCAAAGGCTTGTTCCACCAGATCCCGGTCGAGCTGGTTGTCCCCCAGCACTTCGGCCAGCGACGGCTGGCTGCGCAGGGTCAGCTGCAAGCCGGGCGGGATCTGCGGGGCGATGCGCATCAGCTCATCTTCCACCACCATGATGGCCCGCTCCAGTTCGAGCGGGGTGGGTGGCGCATTGCGAAACGGTCCGGGCTGGATGGCGTGGGTGCCAAAGGCCAGCGGGTAGTGTGACGGGGCCGCATCTGGCTGGCTCAGCCAGAGCTGACTGCTCTGTTCACCAATCTCCAGCAGCAGGGTCATCATCTCCGGTACGGGTTGTGTCATGGTGCTGAGCTCCTGTGTTGCAAACGTTTTCCCATTCTGCCTTTGATACCCCCGCTGTCGCCGTTTGGCGAGCACAATTTCTGCGAGTCGTCCCTCACTTTGTTGCAAACCCCTTGCAAAAAAATCCATTAGTGGCAGTCTGGATGTCTAAATGGCTTTCGCCGTTTCGTTATCCTCAGATGATTCAGGAGTTCAGATATGGATATTCGCACCGCTCCCCGCGCCATCGCGCTCGCCCTCATGCTGGCAAGCGGCATCACCGCCGCCAACGAAGCGCTGGTGATCCAGACCGATTTCGGCCTCAAAGATGGCGCCGTGTCGGCCATGAAGGGCGTTGCCTTCGGGGTGGACCGCACTCTGCCGCTCTATGACCTGACCCACGAGATCCCGGCTTACAACATTTGGGAAGCCTCCTACCGCCTCTACCAAACCTTGCAGTACTGGCCCAAGGGCACTGTGTTCGTCAGCGTGGTGGATCCGGGTGTCGGCACCGATCGCAAGTCGGTGGTGCTCAAGACCAAGAGCGGCCACTACATCGTCAGTCCGGATAACGGCACCCTGACTCTGGTAGCCGAGCACTTCGGCATCGAGGCAGTGCGCCAGATCGATGAGAAGCTCAACCGCCTCAAGGGCTCCGAGAAGTCCTACACCTTCCATGGCCGCGATGTGTACGCCTATACCGGCGCGCGGCTCGCCTCCGGCGCCATCAGCTACGAGCAGGTCGGCCCGCTGCTGCCCGCCGAAGTGGTGAAGATCCCCTATCAGCCTGCGGTCGCCGAGAAAGATGGCACCCTCAAGGGCACCATCCCGATCCTCGATGTGCAGTACGGAAACGTCTGGACCAATATCGACGATGCCCTGCTGACCAAGGAGGGGATCAACAAGGGGGATAACGCCTGCATCAAGATCCGCGAAGGGGATGTGGTCAAATATGACGGCAAGGCCCCTTACGTCAGCAGCTTCGGCGATGTGCCGGAAGGTCAGCCGCTGGTCTACCTCAACAGCCTGCTGCAGGTGTCGGTGGCGCTGAACATGGACAGCTTCGCCGCCAAGCATCAGGTGCAATCCGGCGCCAACTGGCATATCAGCCTGAAGAAGTGCTCCTGAAGATTGTCGGGCTTTCGACAAGCGGGTTTGAAGCAAGAGAGGGCAGCCAAAGAGGCTGCCCTCTCTCATCGGGTGGTAAGGCGTGCTGATAAGAAGTTGTTGTCAAAAAGCATATTAATTGAATGCAATTGATAATGATTGGTATTTGGTTGGATAATCGCGCACTTGTCTGACCACCCAACCATACCGAATGAAAACCAGCCTCTTACTGCTCAGCCTGCTGGCTCTGACCGCATGCAATGACAATCACAGCAATACGTCTGTGGCACCCTCACCCGAGGTGACCCCGCCGGTCGTCAAGCCGACCGAGCCACCCATCACGCCGCCAACAGTGCCGCCGGAAACCCATACCCGGGTTCCTCTGACCATTGAGGTCAATGTGGCCGATCGGCTGGGGGCGGGAGCACAGCTTGAGGTGAGACAGGTCGCCACCGGGATCCGCGTGCAACAGGCCATCGAACCGGGCCAGCTTGCCCGCATCACCTTGCCTGAAGGTCTGCAACTGGATCAGCCGCTGGAGCTGCTTGGCAGCGACGAGGGCTATCTGCTGCGAGCGGTATCGGTGCGGGTGGCGGATCTCTCGGCCGGGATCACTCTGGCGCGCCGCAACAGCGTGCCGCGGTTGGGATTGAACGAGGAGGAGACGGCGCTCTTCCTGCTGGCGGATCAGAGCGGAGATGGTTCCCTCAGTCAGGCCGAGTGGGGCAGGACAGAGGAGATCCGCGTGCAGCAACAGGCGGCCATTGAGGATTACGCTGCCTTCCTGCTGGCCCAGCGCCAGCCGGGCGCTGTGCTCGACTATGCCGACAGTTGGCAGATGCTGCTGGCCCTGCGCGATGACAAGCAGGCGCGCAGCTGGTATCAGCGCAGCAACAGCGCCCAGATCCAGTCCGCCCGCACCCAGCTCTATCCCGCCAATCCGAGCCAGCCGGACGAGCCGGAGACGGCAGATCTGCTGCGCCTCGATGAGCAGGGGCTGCTAGTGGTGCGTGGCCCCTGGCAGTGCCTGCACGATGTGCGCACGGTCAGCGGGGTCAAGGGCAGCCAGTACTGGCTTTATGGCAGTGACACCAGTGCGTTGAAGATTGCCAGCCAGCCACAACTGGCTGCGGGGCTGACCGCTTGCGGCCGCAGCGATTGGCGCCTGCCGACCCTCACCGAGTTCGAACGGCTGCTGAGCAGTGACAAGTCGGCATGGCGCTATCCCAATACCTTTGCTGTTGGCCTGCCCGCCCAGACCTGGCTGCAGGATGGTGCGGGTCAACCCCGTCTCTATCAACTGGCGACCCGAACCTGGCTGGATGAGGGAGAGGGGAGTCTGCTCTGGTATGCGCTGGCACCCTATCCGGTGCGCCCCTCCGTGGTGCGCGATAGCAGCAAGCCGGACATGGCGGCCCTGCGCGCCCAATACAGCGGTTCATCGGCTCAATGGCCTGCCGCCAGGGTGGATGAAGGAGTGGAATGGCAGGAGCTGGGGCCGCTGCCGGCGGTTCCCTTCCCGGCCGACAACCCCTATAGCCGAGCCAAGGTGGTGCTGGGTCAGCAGCTCTTTTTCGACAAACAGCTCTCCAAGGGGCGGGATATCAGCTGTGCCAGTTGCCACGATCCGCAAAAGGGGTGGAGCGACGGCCTGAGTGTCTCGGTCGGTCATCTGGGCCAGAAGGGCAATCGCAATGCTCCTTCCATCCTCAACAGCGCCTTCAGCTCGACCCAGTTCTGGGACGGGCGGGTCGCCACGCTGGAGGAGCAGTCGCTTCACCCGATCCAGAATCCCATCGAAATGGCGCTGAGTCATGACGAACTGCTGGCCCGCTTGCAGGCCAGCCCCGACTATCAGGCTGCTTTTGCCACCGCCTTTGGCGATCAGGGGATCACGCTGGAGCGGATCGCCAAGGCGATCGCCACCTTCGAACGCACCATCATCAGCCGAGACAGCGATTTTGAGCGCTTCGTCAAAGGGGATAGTCAGGCACTCAGTGACAAGGCGCTGTGGGGGATGCACCTCTACCGCACCGATGGCCGCTGCATGAACTGCCACTCCGGCCCGCTGTTGAGTCAGTACGGGTTCGAGAGTGTGGGGCTCACCTATTACGGTCGTGGCAAGCTGGAAGATCGCGGGCGCTTCCTGCAGACACGCAACAAGGCAGATATCGGTCGCTTCAAGACCCCCAGCTTGCGGGACGTCGCCTTTACCGGCCCCTATATGCACAACGGCATCTTCCCGATCCTGGCCCAGCGTATCGGCAGCTCGGTGCAGGGGGTGGTGGCCATGTACAACTTTGGCGTGACCAAGTGGAGCAGCGGGGTCGGCTTCCCGACCGGTGCGGATCAATATGATCCCTTCTTCCCCAAAGCCTCCGATCACCTGCATGCCCTTGGCCTCAGCAATGACGAGCTGGATGCCATCGGCGAGTTTTTGCGCAGCGCATCGGCCGAGCCGCGCCGCACTCCGGCCACGGTTGCTGAGCTGGGGGTGAGTGAGGTGGATGACCCTACTCCGGTGGGAGCCGTGATCACCGGCTTGGCTGTGCTGCCTGCCCAGCCTCAGCTGGAAATGGGGCGGACGCTTCCTCTCCAACTGCAGTGGCAACTGAGCGATGGCTCTCTCGGCCCGCTCGATGGGCCTGTTGAGTGGCGCAGCGAACAGCCGGAGTTCGCCACCGTGAGTCCGCAGGGCGAGGTGCGCGGTGTGGCGGTCGGCACGGCACGACTGGTGGCGACCACGGCTCGTCACACGTTGACCGTGACGGTGCAGGTGGTGGATGCCCAGCCCGATTTTGCCCGGGGCTGTCGTCAACCCGAGCTGGTGGCGGGCAAGCTGGCCTTTGTCTGCCAGTTGACCAGGGACGAGGCGGAGCGTCTGTCCATCTCCTATGACGGTGTGAGCAGTGACAGTGATGGCGACTACAATCCCTTCCCGCTGGAGTATGTGACCATGGGTCAGGCGCGGGCGCGGGATTACTGCCAGCAGCTGGTGGCGCGCGGCCACGATGACTGGCGTCTGCCGACCCGGGCCGAGCTGGAGGTGCTGTTTGCCGCCTACAACAAGGATGGCGCGACGGATCAGTTGCTTCAGCAGCAGGGGTGGCCGCTCTACAACCGCTACTGGAGTAGCGATGCAACTGCCAATGACGATGGTGAGTTGCCGCTGCTCGACCTGAGCACCGGCGACCCGCTGTGGGATCTGGCGGATGAGGCTCATGCCGCCACCTGCGTCAGGGCAATCTAGCCTTCATAGATAGTCAGATGATAAACGGGCGCCTCGGCGCCCGTTTTGTTCTCTGGGAATACAGAGGGATCAGAACTCGTTGGAGAGCGCCTTGTACCCTTTGACCAGATCGATATTGGTGTGGGCCACGTCCTCGGAGAACTCGGCGGCATCTACCGAAACCCGCGGGATATGGGTCAGATCGCTCTGCTGGTTGATGCGGGTGGTGGAGGGGACGTAGAACTCCGGCGGCAGATCGCAGCCATCAATCACCGAGTTGTGACGCACCACGGCACCGTCACCGATATGGCAGTTGAACAGCACGCTGTTGAAGCCGATAAAGACCCGGTTTCCCACTTCGCACGGTCCGTGGACGATGGAGCGGTGGGCGATGGAGGTGTACTCGCCGATGGTGACGGCGGCGCCGGATTTGGAGTGGATCACCACGCCATCCTGGATATTGGAGTTGGCGCCGATGACGATGGGTTCCATATCTCCACTCTCATCCACTTCGTCGGCACGGATCACTGCATAGGGGCCGACAAAGACATTCTCTTTGATGATCACCTTGCCGCAGATGATGGCGGTCTTGTCGATATAGGCGGATTCGTCGATGACAGGCAGATGGCCGGAGGGATTCTTGCGGATCATGTTACATCCTGTGGTTGCTTGAAATGATGCGGTGGCGCACCCGGCGCCAGGATGCCAGCTTACGCCTCGTTATTATCCGGTGAAACCCCGAAGTGGTCTGACCCTTGTCGCAAGCCTTGGCGGGAGCACTGTTTCCGCGCGCTGGAATATGGGAGCATTGCAGCCATTCCCGAGTTGGTTGAAATGGACATATATAGATGAAGAAGATGATTGCCCTGTTGGCGGGTGGTTTGTTGCTCTCCTCGGCCGTGCAGGCCAAAGGGGAGGCGGGGGAGTTTGACTATTACGCCATGGCGCTCTCCTGGTCGCCCGAGCACTGCGCCGTCAAACCGGCGGATCGGGACCAGTGTTCCCGCAAGCTGGGCTTTGTGCTGCATGGTCTTTGGCCCCAGTACGATCGCGGTTACCCCAGCAACTGCACTCGCGAACGGCTCGATCCCGATATGGAGAGCGAGTTTGCCGACCTCTACCCCAGCCGTTTCCTCTATCGCCATGAGTGGGAGAAGCACGGTACCTGCTCCGGCTTGAGCCAGCAGGCCTTCCATCAGCTGGCGAGCGATTTGCGCCAGAAGGTGAAGATCCCGGCGGCTTATCAATCCCCGGAAGAGCCTCTGCGCAAAACCAGTTTCCAGCTCAAGGCCGATCTGGCGAGCGCCAACCAGTGGCTGGCTCCCGACAACATCACGGTGGCTTGCGCCGATGGTGGCCGCTTCCTGCGGGAGATCTATATCTGCGTCAATAAAGAGGGGACGGATGCGGTCACCTGTTCCGCCGAGATGCAAAAGCGCGAGCGCCGCTCCTGTGGTCAGCCGGATTTCCTGCTGCGCAGCGTGCGTTAAGCCTCCACTCTCTTCATCGGGCCCCTTGCGGGCCTGATGTGTAACCATAGCTATCGGAAAGGAGTCTGACAGATGGATGGCAACAACCGGTTTAGCCCACAAGAGCGGGCCCTGCTGCTCGGCGTGAAAGGGGTAGGGTCGACAGTTATCGGGCGGCTCGAACAGCTGGGCTATCATACCCTGGCCGGATTGGCCGAGGCCGACACCACCCATATCGTCCAGCTAGTGGCCAGCATGTTGGGCTCGACTTGCTGGCAGAACAGCCCGCAGGCCCGCAGTGCTATCGACGGTGCCATTGCGCTGGCCCGCGCACATCTGGTGGCGGACGCTGCAAAAGGGGTGAATGGATGAGCCTCTTTAGCGAACTGGGGATACGTTATCCCATTATTCAGGCGCCGATGGCCGGTGTGCAGGGTAGCGAGCTGGCGCTGGCCGTGACCCGTGCGGGCGGCTTGGGCTCCTTGCCTGCCGCCATGCTCACATCAGCGGAGCTGCGCAGCGAACTGGGGCGCCTTGCCCAAAGTGGCCTTGGGCCATTTAACATCAACTTCTTCTGCCATCGGCAACGGGAACCGGATCCCGTTGCACTGGCCCGCTGGCAGCAGCGCCTTGTTCCCTACTACGCCGAGTTCGGCATACTTCCCCCAACCGTTACGACGGCGCCAAGTCGTGCCCCTTTCAATGAGGAACATGCCGCCATGGTGGCTGAGTTCAGACCGGCGGTGGTCAGCTTTCACTTCGGCTTGCCCGCACCCGAGCTGCTTGCCCGGGTGAAGGCTGCGGGGGCCAAGGTATTTGCCAGTGCCACCACGGTGGCGGAGGCTATTTGGCTCGCTCAACACGGTGCCGACGCCATCATCGCTCAGGGATTGGAGGCGGGCGGCCATCGCGGTCATTTCCTCTCCGATGATCTCGTCTTGCAGCAGAGCACCTTGACCCTGCTGGCGCAGATCCTCGCGGTGACCGATCTGCCGGTGATTGCCGCTGGCGGTATCGTCGATGGCAAGGGGATCGCCAACGCGCTGACGCTGGGGGCGAGTGCCGTGCAGATGGGGACCTCCTTTCTCTGCTGCCATGAAGCGACCACCTCGGCGCTGCATCGAGCCGCCCTTCACTCACCCCAAGGCCTGCAGACGGCACTGACCAATCTGTTCAGTGGCCGCCCGGCGCGGGGTATCGTCAACCGTCTGATGCGTGAGCTGGGCCCGCTCTCGGATCTTGCCCCTCACTTCCCCTATGCCAGTGGCGCACTGGCACCGCTGCGTGCTGCCGCCGAGAAGGCGGGGGACAGTGGCTTCTCTCCGCTCTGGGCTGGCCAGAATGTATCGGGCTGTTGGGATCTTCCTGCCAGCGAGCTGATAGCATGCTGGGTCAAAGAGGCTGGATTGGGATAAGCGCTTCTATATATGCCTCATATGCCTCATACGCCTTCTTATATAGAAGATGTCGAGGGCGCTGCGCGTTAGGTGCGACAGTGCGGCAATGGTGGATGAGTGCCAGGCCAGTACCCTTGTAAGGCATTTATCCGGTGTAAAACGTCCTCACTTCACCCTTGGTTGTGGATAAGTCTGTATAAAGGCTGTGTGTTGATATGAATAACCAAGAAATTGCACTTTTTTGCAATTTTATTGCGGTAAAGCCTTGCCAATGTGAGCTGGATCTCTATAATGCGCCACATCGACAGGGCAAGCGGCAACGCAAACAACCTCGTCGATAACCTCGAAAAGCCTTTGAAAATAAGGCTTGACTCGAGAAGGCGGTTGAGTAGAATTCCACTCCCGCAGCAACACACTGTTGCGTCGCT
>NZ_JBFOCL010000023.1:0-74541 GCF_040907785.1 Aeromonas sp. s8 | reverse complement strand
GCGGCCAACGAGCATGACCTCAATCAGCTGGGTAATCTGCTGCATGGAGAGGAGCAATTTGTCTCAGCCGATGCCGGCTACCAAGGGGCGCCACAGCGCAAGGAGCTGGCCGAGGTGGATGTGGACTGGCTGATCGCCGAGCGCCCCGGCAAGGTAAGAACCTTGAAACAGCATCCACGCAAGAACAAAACGGCCATCAACATCGAATACATGAAAGCCAGCATCCGGGCCAAGGTGGAGCACCCATTTCGCATCATCAAGCGACAGTTCGGCTTCGTGAAAGCCAGATACAAGGGGTTGCTGAAAAACGATAACCAACTGGCGATGTTATTCACGCTGGCCAACCTGTTTCGGGCGGACCAAATGATACGTCAGTGGGAGAGATCTCACTAAAAACTGGGAATAACGCCTTAAATGGCGAAGAAACGGTCTAAATAGGCTGATTCAAGGCATTTACGGGAGAAAAAATCGGCTCAAACATGAAGAAATGAAATGACTGAGTCAGCCGAGGAGAATTTCCCCGCTTATTCGCACCTTCCCTAGACGACTCTTACCTTGGTCCCAAGATACAGCAAAATCCCTCAAAGGTGTGTTGGGTGAGTCCAAATTTGGAAGGAAACAGATATATTGCCCTGCCGCCGAGACAGGCGGCTGTCCAGAGTGAGGCACCCAAGCTCGACCTTAGATGAAGGAAAAGAAAAGGGAGGCCAAGAAAAATGCCCCACAAATGCCCCACAGAGCTGCGAGGCCGGAAAAGCACAAGGGCTTAGCCAAAGCTAAGCCCTTGTTGAATTTGGTCGGTGTGAGAGGATTCGAACCTCCGACCCCTTCGTCCCGAACGAGATTGCCGCACAGGCTCTTGAGCTTTCATTCACTTTTATAAATTCAGTTGTCTTTAGAAACCTCGCCATCTTCGTCGCAGTTGGGTGGATTCACAAACGTGACTGTGGATTTCACCTGCATGCTCCCGTGGTTAATACCAGAATTTTCTCGCTGCCCCCCATCGCCATACTTCTTGGGAGCCAGCTTTGCGGCTAGCCATTTACGAGCATCGATCTGCAGGCGGGCACGAGCAATCACATCATGGTTAACTTTTACGTTCCCGTTGGCGTCGAGGAAGGTGTCATTGCTGCCGTCATCGGCAATCTGGAGGATCTCGTCGGCCAGCTTGTCGGCCAGATCCTCGCGCGCGCATGCGTACTGGTCCCTAAATTCTATGTAGCGTTCATCAGCCAACCAGCGCATTACCATGGATTTGGACGGCATACCTGGACGAGCAAGCACTGCGCGTAGACTCATCCCGTCAGCAATGGCGCTGCATATAGCTTCCCCCAACTCGTTTGTGAATGCACTCCGACGGCCTCTAGTTACCGACTTGGAATTCGACGTATTGGTTTCCACAGTGGAAACCTTAGGAGTGAAAACTGGGATCATAACTTGAGTTGTAGAATCCACGTGTTCAGAGCTACTTACAGGGGCCGTAGTCATACCTGAAGATGAGGCAGCGTTAACAGGTGTTGTGACTCTTGACCATTCGTGAGTCTTGGCCCGCTTGTTAATGGCAGTATGTGAAACACCGTGCTCTATCGCTATTTGGCGCACACTCTGGCGGCCAGCACAGTAAGCGAGTTCGATACCGTGCCAGTCTGGATAATCTGTTGTCTGCATAGGGGAATTGGTCATAGGCGACCAGTATTTACTATGGTGGTAGACCGGTTCCAGCCCTACAGGGGGAGGACGACCATCATTGCCAGGATGTGCGGAAATAAATCAGCCTGCCCTCCTTAGCTGGAACAGTGGATTACGCATCCGGCAGGATACCCGCCATCACTGGGTTCGGGCGTCTCACCGTGCAAAACGGCGTGTAAACGTCGGTTTTTGGGAAGAAATGAGGCCAGCCAGAAGGGAAATCTTCGAGGTGGTTCTCGATGTCGGGCCGGTGCTCGATGAACATCGAAGTCGAAGTCGAGGTGGCTCTCGAGGTTGAGGTTGAGGCTGTGTATCTCCATCTCCTCACGCCACTGGCCGGCCATCCCACTGCTTACCTCACTCCCCCTCCATGCCAAAACACGAAAAAGGCACAAAACACACAAAAAATGGCCAAAACTCAGTAATGGCGCATGTTGCGGGTTGTGTGCCAGACACACAGGGATACACAAAACACACAAAATACAGTAAGTCAATGCCAGTGGTTTTGTGCCATTTGTGTGTCATTGTGTATCGGCCACACAGACGCTAAGCCTTGCTGAGCCTAGGTTTCGTGCTTTTTTTGTGTGTTTTGTGCTGTTTTAGGGTTTTCAGATACAAAAAAGGGAGGCCATCGCCTCCCCTCTTGGTATTGCTTGCCTCAGAGAAGCCTGATCGTCTTGCGCAAGGTGATGCCGGTTTCCACTGCCACGACAAATACTGCTGCCAGCCTTTCTATTGTGGCGGTTATTGGCTTGGTGCCCCTGCCCTTAAATACCGCCCTTGAGCGTAAGGCGTTCTTGGCCTGCTCCATGTCCTTGCCGTTCGGAAACCTCTCCAGATACTCAATGACGGCGTCCGCCTCAGCACCAAAGCCGATGATCCGCTTACTGATGAGTGCCTGCCGATACCGCTCCAGCAACTCACAGCAGATATTGAGAGCGATCTCGAAGTCAGCGGCCCCTATGTTGGGAGGCACTGGCTTTCCTTCGCACAGGTGGCGGCTGATGTGCAAGATTGATGCGATCTTCATTACCTGCAAATCCAACTTACCTGCGGCACCTCGGACGGCATCATTGCCAAAGCGACCATCATCACCGAGCTCAGCTTCGATTTGCTGCTTGGCCTTGCTCAACTCATCTATCAAGGCAACGGGCATTGCCAACGGCGTCAGCTTGTCCAGTGCTGGCCGGGCCGGGATAAGCTTCACCACCTCATCACAAAGGCGGCGGAATGGCTCGCTATTAGGCTTAATCCACGGCTTCAGGTGATTACGCTTCCCGAGCTGGTGCTCGTCACTCAGCCACAGAAAGCGCTCTGCCAGGCCTGTCCCTCCGCTAGCCTCCATGATCGCCTCAATGCTGCCAGGCTGCGCAAAGCAGACTATTGAACCGTGTACCTCGCCATCAAATCCCCGTCTGGTTGTCCGGACGCTAACATATGAACCGCCATCAAAACCCTTTAGCGCTGCATCCATGTTTACCGTCGCGCCTTTGCCGTATGACAGGCCGAACACACTATTCAAAAGGCCGCGCTCATCGGACGCCAGCATGAAGAGACCATAATTCGGGGCGATGCAATCCTTCTCCAGTCCCTCTGGTGTGGCGTTGCTGATCCACCCCCTTACTGGTTGGGGTTTGTGGTGAAGCTGCTCGCTCAGTTCGCCCTTAACTGCCGGATCATCTGCCGCTGCGATCTGCTCTTCGAGCGCATCCAAATCACGGTTGCGGTCTTCATTCATCCTGCGCAATGCTTCCCTGTATGGCTTCTGATACGCGCTCACTACGCCAGATTTCCCAGCTGCTGGCGGCTGCTCTGCTGTGACATAAAGCCCGAGCGGCAAATCTGCACCCCAGGGCGTCTTGATGCAAAATGCCGCACCAGCCATTGCAGATGTGAGGCCCAAACCGATCATGAAGGTGGAGTCGCGACTTATTTGGATGGAGTCAGCCACCTCGCGGGAGAAGACGGCCAGCGGGTGATCTCCTGCCATGTCTAGCAATGAAGCGGTGTTAATCTCCTGCTCGCCATCGTCGTTGGCTGCAACGGGCAAACACCTGGCCGGCTCATTCTTACGGGGTTCCGGAGCCTTGCGCGGCTCCTTCATGCCTTTCTGTTTGGCGCTGTGCAGGGTGGCAGCCACCTCGCCTCTGGATTGCCCTGAAGCCAGCGCAGCGGCATCCAGTGCGCTGTCCGCATCTACCTCTGCGATCACGCCTCCAGCAACAAGCTGATAGACCTTCATCGCCTGGGTGTTCAGCGTCTTATTACGGTGCCCCTCAGGAGCGTTGGCGATGTCTTCGCAGGCAGAGGCCAGGGCCTTTTCGCCATAGTGAGAGGTATCGCCGGCCATGATCGTGGGTGCGAATTCAGTGCGTACTGGTGCTGTCTGCTTCATGCGCTCCAGCAGGGCGGGCGGTGCCTCCAGCAGATCGGAAACTGGTAGCAAGGTGTCATCGGGCAGGGTCTTATCGGCCTTGATATAGATCAGCTGGTTGCCAGTCTTGATGTCCACACCCGGCCATGCGTCGTTGATGCACTGGCGCAGGCCGGAGGCGTCGAATCCATCGGGCAGGCGGAACAGCCAATGAAGCGAGCCATCGGGGGCGCCGTCGACCTCGCGCCATTGGATGGCCTCGCCATAGACAACTTCGGGTGTGTTCTCTTCGCCGGGGCGCAGCTCATTCCACAGGTCGAAGATCCCCACAGCATCACTGCGCTTGTTGCCGTCATAGTCCAGCAGGATCGCGCTATCAAGACGAACGCCGAAGCGATCATGGTTGGCGTACACTTCCCCAGGGGTGTATGTGACGGAGTGATCCTTGTAAGGCTTGGGCAACCACTCAGTAGCTCCATCCTCCCCAGGCTTGGCCCAGCAAGGGATCAGTGCATAGCCGTTGGCGTGGATGTTGGCCGCCTTCTGCTGGAGCCGAGTGAGACTCCACCTGCGGGGAGCCTCGACGTTGACTGCGGCATGGGTCTTAGTCATGGTTACCACCTCCGCGCAGCAGATCACGCTTGCGAAGCAGGGAACGGATCGACTCGCTCAACCCATCCTCCCCCTCCTTGGCCTGCTCGATCTGCTCCAGCTTGGCAAGCTGGGGATCATCATTGGCCGCATCGGTGGGCGGAGAGGTGGTCATCAGGTAGGTGTACGCAAGCACGGCACGGGGGTCTACTGGCTGATCATTGCGACAGACTTGCCGGTCAGGCTGAGTTGCCTTAGCATTGGCAACTGTTGAAAAGACCTTTGCCCCTTGCGAGCCCGCCAGCTCGGAGGGGTTTTTATTTGCCTGTTTTTTAATCATCTTGGGTCCTTTTCCATTCTTTTCACGATGCTTTGCACATCGATCTTCTCCAGCCCGCTAACAGCGGGGGTTCCCATCTGATTGGTCATCCGTCACCTACTGCTGTTCAGGCAATTGACCGGCCAGCCACAGGCCGAACATCGGCACGTTGATATACAGCTTCTTGCCTACCAGGCGAGAGCAACGTTCCAAGCCAGGACGTTCAGCCCGCTTCCAGAACAAGTGTTTCAGCGATGCTTTGGAAAACTGCGGATACGCCTTCGGCAGCTCTACCATGGCAACCCAGTTATTCAGGTCTTGCGACATGGAAATAAGACTCATTTCATTCATTGTGTTTTCTCCTGAATAATGTCTCTAAACTGCGGTTGAACCCGGCCTAGTCAGGACCGGCGAGGACATGTTTACCCAAACCGCATGGGCGAAACCGGAAGCAAACAAAAAATAGTTTTCTTCCGAATAGATGATCGCTGTAGGAATAGAGATCTCAGATGAAGGTTGTGAGATGGTGAGGCGCAGAGCCCAGCACCAGAGTGATGTCATGAGTCTGCTTTGAACCCCAAAAGGCGGGACGTTAAATTGCTGCAAGTTGCCGAAACAGGGGGGCTGGGGCTCTTCGTGCCCATCAAGCAGGCCCTGCAGTATCTCGGCAATAGCAAATGGCTAGGCAGTCTGTCCAGCCGGGGGGAGGGTGCGGGGCGCTGCACGCCCTGAAACTGACCGGGATGGCCGAGGCACTGCAACAACACTAGGATCAGACTGGCACCTATGAGGGACTGGCGTTTAGCAAGCGGCTGAGCCTGCTGGTTGAACATGAGCAACTGAGCCGGGAGCAGCGTAAGCAGATCCGGTTGGTGAAGCAGGCCAGGCTCAAGATCCAGGCCGCGGCGCGGTGCAGGAGGTGGACGACCATTGTGCGCGTAACCTTGACCGGCCAGCCTGGCACAAAGGGAGTGACTGGTGCGCGGGCAGAACCTGCTGTTCACCGGTCCCTGTGGTAGTGGCAAGACCTATCTCACCTGCGCGCTGGGCGATCAGGCGAGTCTGCAAGGGTGCAGCACCCGCTACTACCGGCTGTCACTGCTGCTGTTGGAACTGAGTCAGGCCAGGGTGGATGGCAGTTACCCTCGGATGCTGAACCATTTGGCCCTGCTTGAGTTGTTGATCCTGGATGACTGGGGACTGGAGGCGATGGTGAATGCAGAGCAGCGCACGGTCTGCTGGAAGTCATGGATGATCTGTACGGGAAATCGTCGACGGTAGTGGTGAGCCAACTGCCGACGGAAGAGCAGCATGCGAGTCTGGCCATGACAGGCTAATCCCGTCCGAATGCCTTCTTGTTCAAATCGTTCAATTTGTCCAAACTTAACTCACCTGTTTCGGCGCAATAGAGCGACCCGACATTGTCCTCGATTTGCTTTATAGCCTCCTTTGCCCTTTTGTCGACCTTGTCAACGTCAGGGAGGTCGCTAAGAAGACTATCAAAGTCTTCATTTTTAAAGCGGTCCCGGAGTACATTCAGCACATAGCTGATCCTATCACTTCGAGCACTAAGGAGTGTGTATACCGTCCGATCCGTAACACCGAGAGACTGTGCGATGTTGCTCTGGTTGCGAGGATATCGCTCATTGATGTATTGGACGAATGCTGGGAGCCCACAACTCTCCCCCCCTCTTGAGACAGTAGACCATAGAGGTTTGTTCTTAAGGTGACGCGCTAGGCCCTCAGCAACAAACTTCATCACCCAGCGCGCTGGGATTCCATCCTGGTTGACGACGCTGTTGTAGTGGGCTACCACCATGTGAACTACGTGCTTGTTTTTGGCATAGACTTTCCAATCAGTCAGATTGGTTCCACCGTGATGTGCTTTGGCAATGTTTTTGGCAAGCAGTTTACAGAAATCCTCGAAGCTATCGACTTCGTCGAAGTAGTTCATCAGAGATGTGTCCCATATGGAATCAGCTGCTCGCTCACCTTGTTGAGCTGCAGCCTTGGTGAATATGCTTGAAGTGTTCATCTTGGAACTCGTCTTCAAGTGTGCTCAATAGCCCTCGAAGCACTGGCGCAATTGCGAAGGCTTTTTACATGGCTGACATCTGCTATTTAGAAAAGGCTATCTGTTGTTGCCCCTCCCTTTTCCTCACCTCCTTTCAGGGGATAGCGTGTGCAGATAGTTGACAGCCTATCTGTTGCTATGGAACCGAAAACGCGCTCAGTCAAAGCTGCTTTGTGTGCTACACACAGGTGGGCGTACCGCATAACCATCGCCAGCGTCTTATGCCCCAAGTGGTTAGCAATCTCCAACAGGGTGGCGCCATTCATGGCAAGCAGGGAGGCGCAGGTATGGCGCAAATCGTGGAATCGGAAGTCGGTGATTGCGGCCTCGATAAGGCATGCTTTCCAGTGATGATCGAAATGCTCAAACGGACCATGCAGCTCAGAAGTGTGGGGGAACAGATAGGCATCGCCCACCTGACGAAACGGCATTAGCTCTTGGATAACAGCTGTTGTCAGCGTCAAAACACGCTTCGAACTATTCTTCGTGTGCTCCAGGACCGCCGTCTTACGCTGAAAATCGAGATCTGACCATTTCAGATTGATCAGCTCGCTCCTACGGGCGCCGGTAGCGATAGCCATGTGGATAAGCAGATGCAAGCGTTCCCACTTACTGGCACTTGCAGCTTTCAGCAGGCGGGACAGCTCATCATCAGATAAGAAACGGGTGCAGCCATTGTTTTCAGCCTTCTGGCGAACTTCGCGGGCAGGATTGTGTTTGGTATTGTGCTGCTCGTTAAACCACTCGAACAAGCTGGAGATAGCCGCCTTATAGCGATTAAGTGTAGCCGGGGACTTCTTGCGCTTTGTCAGCACATCTAGGGCAGCCTTGATGTGTTGGCGCGTGACCTTACCGACAGGCTTCCCCTGGAGGTGCTCAGCCCACCAACCAAGACGTTGGATGATGGAACGATCACGGCCTTTGTACTGATCGAGAAATGCCGTTATTGCGGAATCAATTAGGATTGTGGAAAGGCTGGAGTGCGTCAAAGCATCGGCCATGTCATCGTAAACAATGAGCTGTGCCATAAAGGCTTCGGCTGCTTTTTTGGTTTTGAAGGTTTGACCGATACGACGGCCATTTTTCATGAATTGGACGCGATAGCTACTGCCACGCTTACCGGTGATTTTTTGAATGTTTGCCATGGTTGAAACCCTTTGCACGAAATTGCACGAAGTTTTGGTTTTCAACCGCAGTACTCAGGAGACATAACGCCGCATCAGCTACGTTAACCTGTTGACCAAACAGGGTTTAATAATGGTGCCCGGGGTCGGACTCGAACCGACACGGTTATTCACCGGCGGATTTTGAATCCGCTGCGTCTACCGATTTCGCCACCCGGGCAACTGCGAGGGATTATACGAATGGCGCGATGCCATGCAAGGTGTTTTTCGATTGAACACTCCCGTTTGTTCATTTATTCAACGCCTTGCCGATGCGGGGCCAGTTACATAGAATGCCGCCATCATCTTAATGGAATAAAAACGATGGCCAAGCCTAAAAAAGTCCAACAAAAATCCCCCTCTCCCGCCACTCAGCCATACCCGTCAGCGGGTCTGCTGCGTCGCCTCGGCGCCCTCATCTATGATGCGCTGGTGGTGACCTCACTGCTGATCATCGCCGGCTTCATCGGCATGGGTGTCGCCAAGCTGTTGCTGGTCACTGGCATGGCCAGCGTACCGGCGGGCGAAGATACCGTCTGGTTGCTGACCCGCCACCACTTGAGCCTGATCTACACCCTGTGGCTCGCCTTCGTCATCTGCGGTTTCTACACCTGGTTCTGGACCCGAGCTGGCCAGACCGTCGGCATGCGCGCCTGGCGGCTGCGCATTCAGAACGAGGATGGCAGCCACATCCGCGTTACCCAGGCGTTGATCCGTCTCGCTACCGCCGCCTTTGGTCTGGGCAACCTGATGTGCCTGTTCAACCGCCAGCGTCCGCGGGCGTTTCAGGATATCTGGGCCGAGTGCGAAGTGATCGTGCTGAGCAAGCAGGAAAATCTGGAATTGCTTAACAAGTAATACCGAAGCAATGCAGCAACGAAAGAGGGCACCAACAGGTGCCCTCTTTGCATTTCCTCATAACCTCGTGCGGATTACTGCTTGCGGCTGAGGATGTAGAAGGAGATGCCGCCAAACAGCAGACTGGGCGCAATAGCCGCCAGAATGGGCGGTACCGCATAGACCAGACTGATGGGGCCAAACACCCGATCACTCACATAGACGGCAAAGCCGGTCATGATCCCCATCAGCATCCGTGCCCCCATGCTCACCGAGCGTAGCGGGCCGAAGATGAAGGAGGATGCCAGCAGGATCATCGCCACCACCGAGAGCGGTGACAGCAATTTGCGCCACATCTCCAGCTTGTAGCGACCGGCATCCTGCTTGTTGGCGTCGAGATAGCCGATGTAGTCGAGCAGACCGGAGACCGAGAGGTTCTCGGGGTCGATACTCACCACCCCCAGCTGTTTGGGCGTCAGCTCCGAGCTCCACTCCATCTTGTCATGCTGTTCGCTGCGGATCTGCGCCGGGTCGTCGAAGCGGGTAACCTGAGTCTGCTTGAGCAGCCAGTGGTGACGCTCGAAGACACCCTCCTGCGCCTGCACCACGTCGATCAGCTTGCGCTCGGGGGTGAAGCGATAGAGGGTGATGCCGGTGAGGGCGCCATCGTTACGCACCCCGTTGATATTGACGAAGTTGTTGCCATCGCGAGCCCACACCCCGTAGGCGGAAACCGTCAGACGACCTTCGGAGAGCGCGCCCGCCTTGATGTCATCTGCCATCCGCTTGGCGATGGGGGCCACATATTCCCCCATCAGCCCCACCATGATCATCAGCGGGATCGCCGTCTTGAGCGCCGCCATCACGATACTGATCTTGGAGCGACCCGCCGCCTGCATCACCACCAGCTCGGAGCTGGTCGCCAGCTGACCCAGACCAATCAGGCCACCCAGCAGCGCGGCCAGCGGGAAGAAAAGCACCGCCTCCTTGGGCATGGAGAGCAGCACATAGTAGAGGGCGTTGATCATGTCGTAGTTGCCGTCACCGACCGACTTGAGCTGCTCCACATACTTGATGAGCGCCGCCAGACCAACCAGCGTGATTTCACACAGCAGGATCGACATAAAGATGACCCTACCGATATACCTATCGAGAATGCCAAACATCAGCAGAAGTTCCTATGTTGCAGCATCATGCTGATTTTCTGTTGAAATAGCGCCCTTTCACCCCGTTCCACCAGCTGGTGCCCTGCAGATTGAGGGGCAGGCCGATAAACAGCAGGTAACCGAGCGGCACCAGGAACATCCCCGGCCAGTAGGGCAGCCGACCGCTGTCGATGGCCGAACGGGCGGCGCTGAGCAGCAGGAAGTAGGAGAGATAGAGCATGATGGCCGGCAACAGCTTGGCGTAGCGCCCCTGACGGGGGTTGACCCGCGCCAGCGGTACCACCAGCAGGGTCAGCACCGGAATGGAGAGGGGCAGCGAGATACGCCACTGCAATTCCGCCATCATGGCGTTGTCCTGGGTACCGAACAGTTCCATGGTCGGCTTGGCCGCCGCCTTGCGGTTGGAACGCTCCATCTCCTGCTGGCGGATCACCAGACCATATTCGCGAAAATCGGAGATCTGGAACTGTTTGCCGGAGAAGTTCCCCTCGTAGCGGGAACCATCCATCAGAGTCAGCCACTGCAGACCGTTCTCATCGACCGTCACCACCCCTTCGCTCGCCACCACCACCGAGGGAGGATTGTTCCCCTCCGCCCGCTGCAGCACGAAGATCTTTTGCAGTTTTGAGCCGTTGTCGTTCAAATCCTGGATATAGGCAACCAGACGCCCCTTGTCGAGCTCCATAAAGCGGCCCGCCTGCAGGAAGGAGATACCCGGATCCGCCTTGAACTCGTCGATCACCTGATACTCGCGCTCCTTGGCCTGTGGGGCGATCCAGCCGGTGTTGAACGCCGCAACCACCGCCGTCAGCAAGGCCAGCAACATGGCGCTGCGCATCACGAAACGGTGGCTGAAGCCGACCGCATGCATCACCGTCATCTCGCTTTCGGCGTAGAGGCGACCATGGGCAAACAAAATGGCTAAAAAGAGACTGATAGGCAGCATCAACAGCGCCATATTGGGCAAGTTGAGCAGCAGCAGGGTGGAGACCAGACGTGTCGGCACCTCGCCATCGGCGGCATCACCGATGATCTTGATAAATTGTTGGCTGACAAAGATAAGCAGCAATACGAATAACACTGCCAGCTGGGTTTTCAGGGTTTCCCTGAACAAATATCGGAAAACGATCACAGTCATTCCCAAGTAAACTTGTGTTTTTAGTCGAATGCCTGAAAAATAGGGCCGTATATTGGATTTTTACCAGTTTGAACTGCGGAGCCTGTGGCTGTTCGCTCCGCCTCTGATACCCCAACAAGCACCGCATTATTCAATAAAAGGTGCCTTTTGTCTTTAGGATGTAGGAGATTCCATGGAGTTCAGTGTAAAGAGTGGCAGTCCAGAGAAGCAACGGAGCGCCTGCGTCGTAGTCGGCGTATTTGAGCCTCGTCGCCTCTCCCCGGTTGCCGAACAACTGGACAAGATCAGCGATGGCTATATCAGTTCGCTGCTGCGCCGTGGCGACCTGGAAGGGAAACCAGGCCAGATGCTGCTGCTGCATCAAGTACCGGGCGTGCTCAGCGAGCGCGTACTGCTGGTCGGATGCGGCAAGGAGCGGGAACTCGACGAACGCCAGTACAAGCAGATCATCAACAAGACCATCACCACCCTGAACGAAACCGGCTCCATGGAAGCGGTCTGCTTCCTCACTGAGCTGCACGTCAAGGGTCGGGATACCTATTGGAAGGTGCGCCAGGCGGTAGAAACCACCAAGGCGGGCCTCTACAGCTTTGATCAGTTCAAGACCAACAAGGCCGAGCCACGTCGCCCGCTGCGCAAGCTGGTATTCAACGTGCCGACGCGTCGGGAACTGACCATTGGTGAAAAAGCCATCGCTCACGGTCTGGCCGTGGCCAAGGGTGTGCGGGTCTGCCGCGACGTGGCGAACATGCCGCCCAACGTCTGCAACCCGGCCTATCTGGCCTCCCAGGCCCGTCGTCTGGCCGATGCCTACGACAACATCACCACCAAGGTGGTGGGCGAGCAGGAGATGGCCGAGCTCGGCATGAACTCCTATCTGGCGGTGGCCCGCGGCTCCGACAACGAAGCCATGATGGCCATCATCGAATACAAGGGTCATCCGGATGCCAAGCCCATCGTGCTGGTCGGCAAGGGTCTGACCTTCGACTCCGGCGGCATCTCCATCAAGCCGGCCGACGGCATGGACGAGATGAAGTACGACATGGGTGGCGCAGCCTCCGTGCTCGGTACCATGCATGCGCTGGCCCAGCTGCAACTGCCGATCAACGTCATCGGCGTGCTGGCAGGCTGCGAGAACATGCCGGGTGGCAACGCCTATCGCCCGGGTGACATCCTCACCTCCATGTCCGGCCAGACCATCGAAGTGCTCAACACCGATGCGGAAGGTCGTCTGGTGCTGTGTGATGCGCTGACCTATGTGGACCGCTTCGATCCGGAAACCGTGATCGACGTGGCGACCCTGACCGGTGCCTGCGTCATCGCGCTGGGTCACCACACCTCGGGTCTGCTGGCCAACCACAACCCGCTGGCCCACGAGCTGCTCAACGCCTCCGAGCAGGCTGGCGATCGCGCATGGCGTCTGCCGCTGTTTGACGAGTATCAGGAGCAGATCGACAGCCCGTTCGCCGACATGGCCAACATCGGCGGTCGTCCGGCCGGTACCATCACCGCAGCCGCCTTCCTGTCACGCTTCACCAAGAAGTACAACTGGGCCCACTTGGATATCGCTGGGACTGCCTGGAAGAGTGGCAAAGACAAAGGCTCCACCGGTCGTCCGGTGCCCCTGCTGACCCAGTTCCTGCTGAACCGGGCTGGCGTGGATATCGAAGAGAAAGAGTAACTCTCCGGCCCCTGCCGATGGCTGCATCGGAAGGGTTGGCGTTACCCTGAACCACAAGGAAGAGGCCCGCCTCTTCCTTGTTTCATTCTTGAATCAGTGAGCTGCGGACGGGAAACGCCCCGTCAGCCTCATGAGGCGGTCAACAGTCCGTCACCGCAAAACGGGATCAACCTGATGAGCCAAGTGACCTTTTACCTGATGAGCGAACAGGATGACGCGCAGGCCTCTGCGGTCGAGCGACTGGCCTGCACTCTTGCGGCCGAGTCGTGGGGCGCGGGCCATCTCTACCTGTTCTGCAACGATGGGGCCCAGGCTCTGCGTCTGGACGAGCTGTTGTGGCAACTGCCGCCGGAGCGCTTCGTGCCGCACCAGCTGCAAGGCGAAAGCGGCATGGCCCCGGTGGAGATCGGCTATCAGCCACCGAAACGGCGCTACGCCCGCCTCATCAATCTGGCCACTGCGACACCTTTGTTTGCAGGACACTTCGCTCAAGTGGTAGATTTTGTCCCCACTGACGAAACACAAAAGCAGCAAGCCCGCGAGCGCTACAAGCACTATCGCCAGGCAGGCCATACCCTCGAAATGAGGGATCAGCCCGTCCTTGCCGCACCGGATCCGGCGCAGCCCTGACTGCAACCAATTGATCCATAAAGAATCAACACCAGACTCCATCCATCCAGATTACGGCGAGACCATGGAAAAGACTTTTAATCACAACGCCATCGAACAGGCGCTCTATCAGCACTGGGAAGCCCAGGGTTACTTCAAGCCCCACGGCGACACCAGCAAAGACTCCTTCTGCATCATGATCCCGCCGCCGAACGTCACCGGCAGCTTGCACATGGGTCACGCCTTCCAGCAAACCCTGATGGATACCCTGATCCGCTACAACCGCATGCAGGGCAAAAACACCCTGTGGCAGGCAGGTACCGACCACGCCGGTATCGCCACCCAGATGGTGGTTGAGCGCAAGATCGCTGCAGAAGAGGGCAAGACTCGCCACGATTACGGCCGTGATGCCTTCATCGACAAGATTTGGCAGTGGAAGGAAGAGTCCGGTGGCACCATCACCCGCCAGATGCGCCGTCTGGGCGACTCCGTGGATTGGGAGCGCGAGCGCTTCACCATGGATGAGGGTCTCTCCGCTGCCGTGCAGGAAGTGTTTGTCCGTCTCTACGAAGATGGCCTGATGTACCGCGGCAAGCGTCTGGTGAACTGGGATCCGAAACTCAACACCGCCATCTCCGATCTGGAAGTGGAGAACCGCGAAATCAAGGGCCACATGTGGCACCTGCGCTACCCGCTGGCCAACGGCGCCAAGACCGCCGAAGGCAAAGATTACCTGATCGTCGCCACCACCCGTCCGGAGACCATGCTGGGCGATACCGCCGTGGCCGTGAACCCGGAAGACCCGCGCTACAAGGCGCTGATCGGCCAGCACATCCTGCTGCCGCTGGTGAACCGTCTGATCCCCATCGTTGCCGACGAACACGCCGACATGGAGAAGGGCACCGGTTGCGTGAAGATCACCCCTGCTCACGACTTCAACGATAACGAAGTGGGCAAGCGCCACAGCCTGCCGATGATCAACATCTTCACTCTGGACGCCCACGTGCGTGCCGAGGCCGAAGTGGTCGATACCAACGGCAACCCGAGCACCGCCTATGACGCAACCCTGCCGGCCGAGTTCGCCGGTCTGGAGCGCTTCGCCGCCCGTAAAGCGATTCTGGCCAAGCTGGAAGAGCTGGGTCTGCTGGACGAGATCAAGGATCACATACTGCAACAGCCTTACGGCGATCGCGGTGGCGTGCCCATCGAGCCGATGCTGACCGACCAGTGGTACGTGCGCGTGGCTCCGATGGCCAAGACCGCCATCGAGGCGGTGGAAGATGGCCGTATCCAGTTCGTGCCGAAACAGTACGAAAACATGTACTTCTCCTGGATGCGCGACATTCAGGACTGGTGCGTCTCCCGTCAACTGTGGTGGGGTCACCGCATCCCGGCATGGTATGACGACGCAGGCAATGTCTACGTTGGCCGCAGCGAAGACGAAGTGCGCGCCAAGCACAGCATCCCGGCCGTAACCGTACTGCGTCAGGACGAAGACGTGCTCGACACCTGGTTCAGCTCCGCCCTGTGGACCTTCTCCACTCTGGGCTGGCCGAACAACACCGAGGCACTCAAGACCTTCCACCCGACCGACGTGCTGATGAGCGGCTTCGACATCATCTTCTTCTGGATTGCCCGGATGATCATGATGACCATGCACTTCATCAAGGACGAAAACGGCCAGCCGCAAGTCCCGTTCAAGACCGTCTACATCACCGGTCTTATCCGTGACGAAGAGGGCCAGAAGATGTCCAAGTCCAAGGGCAACGTGCTGGACCCGCTCGACATGATCGACGGTATCTCGCTGGAAGATCTGCTGGAGAAGCGCACCGGCAACATGATGCAGCCGCAGATGGCCGAGAAGATCGCCAAGCGTACCGCCAAGCAATTCCCGGAAGGGATCGATGCCCACGGTACCGACGCCCTGCGCTTCACTCTGGCCGCGCTGGCCTCTACCGGTCGTGACATCAACTGGGACATGAAGCGCCTGGACGGCTACAACAACTTCTGCAACAAGCTGTGGAACGCCTCCCGCTATGTGCTGATGAACACCGAAGATCAGGACTGCGGTTTTGCCGGTGGCGAGATGCAGTTCAGTCTGGCGGATCGCTGGATCCAGTCCCAGCTGCAAGTTGCCATCCGTGACTTCCGTACCGCCCTCGATACCTACCGCTTCGATATCGCGGCAGGCGTGCTGTACGAATTTATCTGGAACCAGTTCTGTGACTGGTATCTGGAGCTGACCAAGCCGGTGCTGACCAAGGGTTCCGAGGCCGAGCAGCGCGCTGCCCGCCACACCCTCGTAACTGTGCTGGAAACCCTGCTGCGTCTGGCGCACCCGATCATCCCGTTCATCACCGAGACCATCTGGAAATCGGTCGCTCCGCTGGCTGGCGTACACGCCGACACCATCATGATTCAGGCCTTCCCGGAGTTCGACGCCACCAAGGTGGACGAAGCCGCGATGGCGGATCAGGAGTGGGTGAAGGAGTTCATCGTCAGCATCCGCAACATCCGCGCCGAGATGAACGTGGCCCCGAGCGTGCCCCTCAACGTGCTGCTCCAGTGCGATGCCAAGGATGCCCAGCGCGCCGCTGACAACGAGGCCTTCCTCAAGTCGCTGGCCCGTCTGGAATCCATCCGCGTACTGGCGGACGGTGAAACCGCCCCGCTGTCAGTGAAGAAGCTGATCGGTGCTACCGAGCTGATGATCCCGATGGCCGGTCTCATCGACAAGGATGCCGAACTAGCCCGTCTGGCCAAAGAGGTTGCCCGTCTGGTGGGCGAGTGCGGCCGTATCGAAGGCAAACTCGGCAACGAAGCCTTCGTCGCCAAGGCGCCGGAAGCGGTCATCGCCAAAGAGCGCGAGAAGCTGGAAGATTACCGTCTCCAGCTGACCAAGCTGGAAGCCCAGCAGGCCGAGATCGCCGCGCTGTAAGCACCGCCCCAACCGATACAACAAAGCCCCCTTGGCAGGGGGCTTTTTCATATCCGCGCTCCCCGTTTCAGCTCACCAGCAGCCAGCCGCAGAAGCCGAGATAGAGCAAGCCCACCAGTGCCAACCGCCCGGCGGTCATCACCCCCTTTCTGAACCCCCACCAGAGCACCCCCACCGCCAGCAGCGTCACCAGCGAGGAGGCCATCATGGCGCCATCCAGCAACCAGGGGGTAAAGAGCAGACAGAAGGCCTTGGGGATAATGCCCTGGATCATCATGGCCCCGGAGATATTGGCCAGCGCCAGCCGGTTCTTGCCCTGTCGCACCCAGATCAGCACGTTCATCAGCTCCGGCATCTCGGTCGCCACCGGACTCAACAGCAGGGCTGCCAGCACCGGCGAGAGGCCAAACAGTTCGCCCACGCTCTCCAGCTGATGAACAAACAGCTGGGCCGCCAGCGCCACCACTACCAGCGCAGCCAGCGTCTGCAACAGCACCTTGCCAACGGGCGGGATCACCGCATCTGAGGCCAGCTTGAGGGGCTCCGGCAATTCGACTTCGTGGCTGTCACTCTGTTTCAGCTCGCGCCTTACATAGACGAGGTAGACCAGCAGGAAAAGCGGGGCCAGCCAGCTCTTGCCGGTAAAGGCGACCAGACCCAGTGCGGTCGCCACCAGAAAGATCCCGATAAACCAGAGCTGATCCCGGCCAATCTCGCGCTGCACCTCGCCATCGATGGCCCGCTCGGTACGCCCCATGCAAAGCAGCAGGGTGAGACCGACCGCTGCATAGCCGATGGTCGCCAACACCAGCGGCCCGCCGAGGGCGGCGCCAATGCCGATCTCCTGCTGGGCGGTCGTGTTGCCCATCAGCAGGGCGGTCAGGGTCACGATGCACTCGGGCAGTGCCGTGCCTAGCGCTGCCAACAGCGAGCCAGTGGCACTTTGGGAGAGTTTGAAGTGGTGGCCGGTCCACTCGATGCCATTGACGAAATATTCGCAGGCAAGGTAGATGGTGACCGCAGAGACGAGAAATAACAGCAGGGTAATCAACATAATAGATACCGCCAGGCGAGCAGAATAACCGATGGACCCGACATGGCTCGCCCGGCTGGCGTGCATATCGAGGCCAAAGGTCTTGCAGAGCGATAGTGCCTATCGCCGCCCATGCCATGGATACGAGGATCCAAGAGTGTTGACATGGGCCCGGCCCGGAATTCGGGCGGGTTGCTACTCCCCAATGACTGAGGGGACGTTTTAGCAACTCGACCGCCGCCTCACAAGGCAAATTAATGACAATTCATTCAATAAGTTGTAAGGGAATGTAACCTCGCCAGTCCCTCCTCCCCACCGCTATTGCGCTGTTGGCACACCGATTGCTGTAGGTAGTTCACTATCCACAACAGTTTGGGAAGGATGAACAATGAAACGGTGGATCCAACATTTCTATCAACTGAACCGCCTCAATTGGCTGATGGTCTGGTTGTTGCTCTGCTGCAGCATCATTCTGCTGTTTCCGGCTGGGCTGATGAAAGGGGCCGTCAGCCAGTGGGCTGCGGATCATGCGGCCTGGCTGGGGGTCGGTATGCTGATCGCCATCTCCTACTTCTGCAGTCAGGGCTTCCTGATCGCCTGGGAGTGGGCATGCGAAGAGTGGCAGGCGCGCCGTCAGCAGGATCAGCTGGCCCAGATGATCGGCTTCCTCGACTTCAACGAGAAGGCGGTGCTGCGCGAGTTCGTGCTGCAGCGTAAAAGCGTCATAAACTTGCCGATCACCGAGCCCGCCGTCAAAAACCTGATGGATGCCGGCGTCCTCACCTACGCCTACGGCAAGCCGACCCGGGAGAAGGATGACGAGAACCAGATCCGCGCCCTGATGATCGCCCTGCCCGCCCGACCACTGCTCACCTACAAGGTGCTGGGGCTGTCGCGCGGCAAGATGAGCGACGAGCAGGTGGAGCAGATCATGAACGCCCGTCCCAAGTTCGCCCAGAAGGGGTTCCAGCGCTAACCGCCGCCCAACCGCCAGATGCAAAAGAGCCGGACACTGTCCGGCTCTCTAATTTCTGCGCGACATGATGTACCGCTCAGCTTTCCCTTCTGCGCCCTACCCCTTGAGGCTGGAGCAAAAGCTGACATCGTCCTGCACCGGATCATCGCTCATGCTGTGATAAAGCTCAAAGCAGGGACCATTGCCAAACTCCAGCCCGGCAGCAACGATGTCGCCGATATGTTCCTGCCAACGCGGGCCATACTGACTGCGGTCGGTAATAAGATAACGGGACTGGGCGTAACGACCGGCGGGAATAAGCTGGATCTCGACCGCTCCCATCCCCACCGTCCCCGCAGGCACCGTCACCCCGATGTCAGTGCGACACTGGGCTGGCGGAGTCACCTCGGGGTTATCGTGATAGATGAAGATCCACTCCCCACCTTCCAGACCGCGGGCGCTGGCCCACTGATGCAGCTGGCTGCAGACGGGGTCATACCCCTCGCCATAGGGGCCGGTGACACGCATATAGGCCAGAGTGCGGGCGTCCATCTCGATGGTTTTCATGGTATTGCTCCTTGCTGATGAGTGACCCTCAGCATAAGGATTCGGCTGCACAAGTGCGTGTCCATCCTTGCTCATCAAGTGTCCATTCTTGCTCTTGTCGCGGCGAAACTCTCCCGGCGTGCAACCATAGTAACGGCGAAATACCTTGGCAAACGCCTGGGAGCTGGCGAGCCCCGCCCCCAACGCAATGGCCGTGACACTGGCATCGGAATAGCAGAGCTGCCAAGCAGCCCGCTGGATGCGCAGACGACGACACATCTCCCCGGGCGTCTCCCCCGCCACAGCCGTAAACACCCGGTGAAAATGGTAGAAAGACAAGCAGGCACTGCTCGCCAGCGTTTCGATGGAGAGATCGGGATTCTGCTCCAGCGCCCGGATCACCGGGCGCAATCTGGCCTGATAGTCGACCATGCCGTTAGCGACTGGCGCCCCCCGCGACTCTGGCCATATGGAACACATCTACATAGCGCCCCTGGCGGAAGGCATAGTCACGGGCTCGCCCCTCCTCGGTAAAACCGAACTTGCGATAGAGCGCCTGTGCGGCCTCATTGTCGGTATAGACGGTCAGCTCAATCCGGTGCAGGTTGAGCCAGTTATCGGCCAGATCCAGCGCCGCGGCCATCAGGGCGGAGCCCACCCCCTTGCCAGCCCAGTCATCCCGCACTCCCATGCCGATACCGGCCACATGCTTGCGTCTCGGATTGGGTTCAACCAGCAGCGATAGCTGGCCTACCAGCAGGCCGTCAACGTCGGCGACCAGTGCCACCACGCTGTCGCTCTCCAACCGTTTCTGCCACTGGCTAAGGGGAGGCATAGGCAAGTGCAAAGTGCCCGCCTGGGCATTAGGCATGGCGTACAGATCCCGCAAGGCGGGGGCATCAGCGGGTTCGGCATGACGGATAGTAATCTGCATATGAGGCTCCTTCTCGAAGCCACCATCATGCAATATCCGGCGCGGTTACACATCCCCCACCTGCACCCATTTGTCTTGCCTATCAAAGGGCGAGGAAAGGCCCATTGGCCGAGCACGGCGCAGATCCGTAGGCTGACCCCATATCAACAAGGAGAGAAGCCATGACTGACAAGACCCTGCACAGCGCCAACGGCGCCCCCGTCGTCGACAACAACAACAGCCTCACCGCCGGCCCGCGCGGCCCCATCCTGATGCAAGATATCTGGTTGATGGAGAAACTCGCCCACTTCGACCGCGAGCGCATTCCCGAGCGGGTGGTTCACGCTAAGGGCTCGGGCGCCTACGGCACCTTTACCGTGACCCACGACATCAGCCAGTTCAGCAAGGCCGATCTGTTCAGCGCCATCGGCAAGCAGACGCCTGTATTCCTGCGCTTCTCCACCGTGGCCGGTGAGAAAGGCGCCGCCGATGCCGAACGCGACGTGCGCGGCTTCGCTCTCAAGTTCTATACCGAGCAGGGCAACTGGGATCTGGTGGGTAACAACACCCCGGTCTTTTTCATCCGCGATCCGCTGAAATTCCCTGACTTCATCCACACCCAGAAGCGGGATCCGCGCACCAACCTGCGCAGCGCCACCGCCGCCTGGGACTTCTGGTCACGCCATCCGGAATCCCTGCATCAGGTCACCATACTGTTCAGCGATCGCGGCATCCCCAAGAGCCTGCGGGAGATGAACGGCTACGGCAGCCACACCTTCAGCTTTATCAACGATGCTAACGAGCGCTTCTGGGTCAAGTTCCACTTCAAGACCGAGCAGGGCCACAGCTTCTACACCGATGAAGAGGCCGCCACCGCCGTCGGGCAGGATCGGGAGACCAGTCAGGCGGATCTGTTCAACGCTATCGAGCGGGGCGACTTCCCGCGCTGGAAGGTCTATGTGCAGGTGATGCCGGAGGCCGAAGCCCAGACTTACAACATCCACCCGTTCGACCTCACCAAGGTGTGGCCGCATAGCGACTACCCGCTGATCCCGGTGGGCGTGCTGGAGCTCAACCAGAACCCGGACAACTACTTCGCCCATGTGGAGCAGGCCGCCTTTACCCCGGCTAACGTGGTGCCCGGGATCGGCTTCTCGCCGGATCGCATGTTGCAAGGGCGACTCTTCTCCTACGGTGACACCCAGCGCTATCGCCTTGGCGTCAACCACGGTCTGCTGCCGGTCAACGCCCCGCGCTGCCCGTTCCATCACGGTGCCCACCGCGACGGTGCCATGCGGGCAGACAGCAATGGCGGCGCCAGCCCCAACTATCAGCCGAACCGTTTCGGTACCCAGCAGCCGAGCGAACAGCACGAACCGGCGCTGAGTCTGGAAGGGGCCGCCCTGCACTACGACTTCCGTGACTACGACAGCGACTACTACAGCCAGCCGGGTAACCTGTTCCGCATCATGGACGAGGGGCAGCGTTCACGGCTCGCCGCCAACCTGGCCCGCTCCCTTATCAATGTGGAGGATGACGCCATCGTCGCGGCCCAGCTCAAACACTTCGAGCAGGCCGACCCCGAATACGCCAAGCGGGTCGAACTGGCACTGGCTGCCTTGCAGCGCTAAGCCGCAAGCAGGAAAACTCTACAAAAACAAAACGGGGGCCTGATGGCCCCCGTTGTTATTCTGCTAAGAGTAATAAACGCAAAAACGGAGCCCGAGGCTCCGTTTTTCAATGCTGTATCAATCCCGGACGGAACGCGCTTCGCGCTCTTCCCGCTCCCTTGCCAACAGGCGTTTGTACCACCAGCTACTGCGACGACGTTGTGCATTGGAAGAGCGACGAGCCATTTCTTAGGTTCCAGCCAAGAGAAGAAAGGAGCTGCATTATGCGACAGGGATCACGTCCATGTCTTTAGCTGGATCAAGAAAAGCCTCACTGACCCACGGAAATCGTCTTCTGATCTTTCGCACCACGGGTGGCAGGCGACACCACCGCAGGAGAGTGCCAGGCCAGCGGGCCATTGCTCTCGAGGTCGTTCTGCGGGCCACACTCCAGCCAGATATCACCCTGCAGAATGCGGGCCCCTTCAGAATATTTCTGATCCGCAAACCAGCAGACCCGCTCGGGCAGCGAACCCAGTGGCAGCACCAGCTCGGGACTGGCAGACTCGCCCACCACAGTGGTTTTGGATGCGGCCAGAGCGGGGGCGAGCCAGAGGTAAGCCAGCAGGCAGAGCAGTACATTTTTCATGAGGGGGATCCTGTTTCGATGGGAGGCACTCTCGAAGAGTCGACCAGCCCCGGGGTTTACTTGACTGACAATCATACTGCCTGCTGGCATTGTGGAACCAATATGGTAGCCTGCCAGCGCCTGCGGGCAGTCTCTCGCTGCCACGCGCAAACTTCCGGTGAATTTGTCACGTCCTGACAAAATATAACCTTATTTATCAAATCGTTATTTGGATATTATCCCAATGCGTATCATGCCGTTGCTTCAGGCGGCCTGCCTGAGCCTGATGTTGTCCGCCTGCGTTGCCCCATTGCTGATGATGAGCCCCACCAGTCAGCTGATGTGGGCCCTGCTCAAGCCGCTGGTCGGCTTTGACCCGAACGAGGTCAATCTGTTCGAACAACCCCTGATCAAGGACCGGATGACCGCCATCCTTGGCCCCAACTACGACAGCACCATGCAGTTGCTCAAGACTGCCGACAAGTTACAGCAGGAGGGGCCGCTTTTCTATGTGGTCTCCGAATATGCGCCCGTGCCGGATATCGCCAAGCAGGCGGGGATGGTGTGGAACTCGCAAACCAACCAGATGTCTGTATTGCTGCAAAAAGGGGATGGCACCACCCTGACCTTCGGCGAAAATCTGGCGGGCACGGCACCGACCTGGCCAACCGCCATGCAGGGCTGGCAGACCCCCACCAGCCAGCTCACCCCGGCGGCCAATGCCCTGACCGGTGCGGCAACCAGTCAGAGTGGCACCTCCCCCTTCTCCCTTGGCAGCGCGCTGGGCACAGTAACCCGCGGCGTCACCGGCTCGCTGACCAACAGCGCAAGTCAAGCCATCAGCGGCGCAGCCTCCCACGCCACCAGACAGGCCACCAGACAGGCCACCCAAGCGGTGAGCCAGAGCGCGACCGACCTGACTCGCAGTGCGACCACCGCAGTCACTGCGCCTGCCAAACAGGCAGCCAGCAGCACTGCTGCCACCGTGACGCAAGAAGCTACCAAGGCCGTTGCCGTTCCTGCCAAGCAAGCCGTCAGCAGCGCAGCTGCCACCGTGACGCAGGAAGCCACCAAGGCCGTTGCCGCTCCTGCCAAGCAAGTCGTCAGCAGCGCCGCTGCGACCGCGGCGCAAGAAGCTACCAAGGCCGTTGCTGCTCCTGCCAAGCAAACCGTCAACAGCGCCGCTGCGACCCAAGAAGCCACCAAGGCTGTTGCCTCTCCAGCCAAACAGACCGTCAGCAGTGCCGCGGCGACCGTGACACAGGAAGCCACCAAAGCCGTTGCCGCTCCTGCCAAACAGACCGTCAGCAGCGCCACAGCAACCGCGACGCAAGAAGCCACCAAAGCCGTTGTCGCTCCGGCCAAACAGGCAGTCAGCAGTGCCGCCGCTACCGTGACGCAAGAGGCAACCAAGGCTGTTGCCGAACCCGCCCGGCAGGCCGTCAGTGCCGCCTCTCATACGGCCGGAGAGAGCATTGCCGATGCCGCCAGAGCGGCGGAAGCCAAGGCTCGCGCCAAGGCAGAGGCGGAGATGGAAGCCCTGCTCAAATAAACCGACAGGCCACCGCAAGGTGGCCTGTTTTTTATCCCGCTACCGGATCATGACGTTATGGAAAAGGCCACATAGACTGTTAGGTAACTACCCGCACAAGGAGTGCATCATGCGTCGTCTGCTCCCTGCTCTCGCTTCTCTCGCCCTGTTTATCGCGCTCCCGGCTCCGGCACTTCTCTACTATTCGGAGCAGAACATGCCACTCAATGGCCAGGATAAAAATGGTCAGCCTGTGGGGTTGGCGGTCGAGTTGCTGCGCCTGATGTGGCGCGAAATGGGGGAGCCGGAGCAACCCATCCACTTTCTGCCCTGGGCCCGCGGCTGGTATCTGCTGACCCAACAGCAAGAGGCCGTGCTCTTTACCACGGCGCATACCAAGGAGCGGGATCCCCACTTCCTCTGGGTCTGCCCAATCAGCCACTCCAGGGTCGCGCTGGTCGGCCGCAAGCAGGATGCCCCCAAAGTGGCCAGCAAAGCGGATCTCGCCAAGCTGCAGATCGGCGTGATGCAGGCGGATGTCGGGGAACAGTTGCTGCTCAATCGCGGGATCAGCCCGGGCAATATGATGTCGGTGGAGCGCATGGAGCAGGTGGTGCGCCAGCTCATCATGGCACGCACCGATCTGGTGGCGGGCAACGAGGTGATGTTGCGCCATCAGGCCAAGGAGCTGGGTTTCCCCAGCGAGGATTTTGTCACCGTCGCGATTCTTGAAGAGCAGGACAACTGCTTCGCCTTCAACCTGAGGGCAGACAAACAACAGGTTGCCCGCCTGCAACAGGCGCTGGACAAGGTCAGACAGGGGGATGAATACAAGCAGCTGGTGAAGCGCTACCAGTTGCTCAGTATCCTGCCCGAAACCAATCCCCCCATCCCGCGCCTCGAGTAACCCCGGCCCGCCCTATGGTGGGCTCGTTGTATCTCCCATCGATGAAACGGGGGATGCCTCCATCGGCGCCGTAATGAGGTGGTTCAGAAAGAGATTGAACAGCTCTGCCCGCGAGCCGAGCCGCAGCTTGCCATAGAGATGCTTGCGGTGATTCTTCACCGTACCGCTGCCAATCCCGAGCTCCGCGGCAATCGCCTCCGTATCCAGCCCCTGCAGCAACAACTCCGCCACCTGCCGCTCGCGCCGGGTGAGCAGATCCCCCCCGACACTCGCCATAGCCTGCTCCACCGCACTCCGGAGGCTGGCGCAGTCTGGCAGCGCAATGCTCTGGGCCAACAGCGGCTGGCTCTGCCGCCACTGCTGACGACAGAGCGAATGCACCAGCGGGAACAGCTGCTCCAGCCTCGCCAGCTCGTCACGACTGAGGGTACTGCGCTTGTCGAGCCGCCCCAGAAACAGCATCAGCGTCAGTCCGTCCCGCACCGGCAGGATCAGCCCCACCTCCTCCTGCCAGCCGGTGGCCTGATAGAAGTGGTGGCGATATTCGGGATCGAGCCGCCCTTGGGAGACCTGCGCCAGGGTCCAGACGCCGGCAGGCAAGCCCTGTTCCAGCGCCTGCATAAAGGGATCCTGACTGAAGTGGCTGGTGAGGTAGCGATCAAACAGCAGAGCCCGCTGATGGTTGAGGTTGTCGTAGAGGTAGACGGGCCGCTGCCCCACCCCGAGCAGCAGGGCGCAATCAAACGCCACCTGCTGCTGGATCAGCCGCACCAGCGCCGCCGCAAAGGCGCTGCTGTGCAGGGCATCGACCACCTCGGTCATGCTGCGGGTCAAGGCATCTGTGGTGAATGGCTGGGTCATGTTGGCACGTTTCCGGTGACGGGGAGCGATTCTCCGCTATGGCTGAATGCTAGCACGAGAGTGGCAAAACTGTCCCTCAGGGGACATATCCGCCACCAGCCAGAACGGCGAGGATGACGGCTTTTCCCCTGTTGTTGGAGCACACATGATCAACCCCCACCTGCTCGATGAGCTGACCGAGCGCGGCCTTGTGGCCCAGAATTCCGACCCGGCGGCCCTGGCCGATCATCTTGCCACCTCGCGCACCGTCTATTGCGGGTTCGATCCCACCGCCGGCAGCCTGCATATCGGTCATCTGGTGCCGCTCTTGATGCTGCGCCGCTTCCAGCTGGCGGGCCACACCCCGGTGGCACTGGTGGGCGGGGCAACCGGCCTTATCGGCGATCCCAGCTTCAAGGCGACCGAGCGCAGCCTCAACAGTGCCGATACTGTGCAGGGTTGGGTCGCCAGCCTGTCGGCCCAAATCAGGGCGCTGCTGCCCGCCGATGATGGCCTGTCGGCCCCGCAACTGGTCAACAATGGCGACTGGATGGGGCAGATGTCCGCCCTCGATTTTCTGCGGGATATCGGCAAGCACTTCTCGGTCAACGCCATGCTGGCGCGGGAGTCGGTGCGCCAGCGACTGGCCCGCCCGGATCAGGGCATCTCGTTCACCGAGTTCTCTTACGCCCTGCTGCAATCCTACGACTTTGCGGTGCTGTACCAGCGGCTCGGTTGCACCCTGCAGATTGGCGGCAACGACCAGTGGGGCAATATCACCAGCGGCATGGATCTCACCCGCCGCCTCCATCAGGCGCAGGTACACGGCATGACCCTGCCCCTTATCACCAAGGCAGACGGCACCAAGTTCGGCAAGACCGAAGGGGGCGCGGTCTGGCTCGATCCGGCGCTCACCTCCCCTTACGCCTTCTATCAGTTCTGGCTCGGCACTGCGGATGAGGATGTCTACCGCTTCCTGCGCTACTACAGCTTTATGTCACTGAGCGAGATTAATGCACTGGAAGCGGAAGACGCGAAGCGGCAGGGGCGCAAGCAGGCCCAGCAGGTGTTGGCTAACGAGCTGACCGAGCTGGTACACGGCAAGGCGGCGCTGGCGGCAGTGCAGCGCATCAGCGAGTTGCTGTTTAGCGGCGACGTAGCTCGCCTCGGCGAGAGCGATCTGGCCCAGCTGGCGCAGGATGGCATGCCGAGCAGCACCTTCAGCGGCGAGACGGATCTGGTCAGCCTGCTGGTCAGCTGCGGTCTGGCGAACTCCAAACGCATCGCCCGCGAACTGCTGGCGGCGGGCGCCATCAGCCTCAATGGTGTGATCAAGCAGGATGAACAGCTGAGTGCCGATGATCGGCTGTTTGGCCGCTACCTGCTGCTGCGCCGGGGCAAGAAGCAGTATCACCTGGTGGAGTGGCAATAAGCCGCAGGGCGGGGAGCACAGCCTCCCCGCCCGCGCCCTGAATCCCTTTTGAATCCCGAGTTGCGATCCCCCTCACAGCCTCTCCCGTCAGCAGCCACCATACTGGCACCGGCGAACATGGAGTACGCCACACAATCTGTTCCTCACGAATCAACAAGGATGCTGATGATGAAGAGATGGCTTCTGGTGCTGCTCTGCACCCTGCCCATGCTGGCACACGCCAGCGGATACACCCAGACCCGCTACCCCATAGTGCTGGTGCACGGCCTGTTCGGCTTCGACAAGCTGCTCGGGGTCGATTACTTCTACGGCATTCCCCAGGCCCTGAGCCGGGATGGAGCCAAAGTCTACGTGGCCCAGGTGTCGGCCACCGCCAGTTCGGAACAACGGGGGGAGCAACTGCTCGCCCAGGTTGAGCTGCTGCTGGCAGCCACCGGCGCCGAGAAGGTCAACCTCATCGGCCACTCCCACGGCGGCCCCACCATCCGCTATGTCGCCTCGGTCTCCCCCGAGCTGGTCGCCTCCGCCACCAGCGTCGGCGGGGTCAACTATGGCTCCGAGATTGCCGATCTGGTGCGGGCCAATGCCGCCCCCGGCAGCGCCGCCGAGAAGCTGGCGGCCGCCGCGGCCCACGCCCTCTCCGGCATGATTTCACTGCTCTCGGGCGGGAGCCAGCTGCCGCAAGATCCGGTCGCCGCCCTCGATGCCCTCACCAGCAAGGGAGCCAGCCAGTTCAACCAGCGCTACCCGGAGGGGTTGCCCAGCCGCTATTGCGGTGAGGGGCCGATGCAGGCGACCAACGGCGTCTACTACTTCTCCTGGAGCGGGCGCGGCAACCTGACCAATCTGCTGGATCCGGTGGATCCGGCGCTGGCGCTGACCGGCGCTTTCTTCAAGGAGCCCAATGACGGACTGGTCGGGGTCTGCAGCAGCCATCTCGGCAAGGTGATCGGCACCGGCTACCGGATGAACCATCTGGACGAAGTGAACCAGTCCTTCGGTATCCACCATCTGTTCGAGACCGATCCGGTCACCCTCTATCGCCAGCATGCCAACCGTCTCAAGGAGCTGGGACTATGAAGATAGCCACCCTGCTCGTCGTGCCCTGCGCCATCACCCTGCTGCTTGGCGGGGTGTTGCTCTGGCCCACAGCACCGACGGCAGACTCATCCCCCACTCAAGCCAGCCAGCATGCACAGAGCCACCCGCACGATCCCGAGCAGGAGGCCGCCGATGCCCTGCAGGCGCGCTATCGCACCTTTGTCTCCGCCCAGAGCAGCCTGACGGTGCCCACCGAGATCTCCCTCGCCAGCTTGCAGATCCTGTTTGACGAGCGGGAGCAGCTGCGCCAGCAGAGCTTTACCCCGGCGGAGCAGGCCCAGCTGTTTGCCGAGGATCGACTGATGGAGCAGCTGACCCTGCGCCGCAGGGCGCTGGCGGAGGCAAGAGACAGCGACAAGTCGCAGCTGGCCAGCGAGCTGGATCTCTGGCTGGCGGAGCAACCGGGCTGGTTTCGCGAGGCGGAGGCCAACAGCCGTCTGCTTGAGGAGTTGCAAGAGCTGGCGCAGATGGACCCGGCCAAACGGGAGGCTCTGCTGCTGGAGACGGGGGGGCCGGAAGCGGTGGATCGGATGCGCCAGCTGGAGCAAAACCGGCAAGGGTTCGAGGAGCAGCTCAGCGGCTTTCTGGCCGAGCTCAGACAACTGCCGAACGAGGCCCGGGCCGAACAGCAGCAGGAGCTGCTGGCCCGCTGGTTCGAACCCGGACAGTGGCGCCGGGTCGAGGCGCTCACCCGGCTCAAGCTGGGGGAGCCACACACCGAATGAGAAGGGGGCCCGCGATGGGCCCCCTTGCTATTGCGCTTATTGCGGCTTGTTGGCACCCGGCAGCGGCTGCCAGGTGAGGCGGGTCACTTGGGTGCCCTGCACCTCGCACTTGAGGCTCAGCTCCTGCCACCCCTTCTCCTGACGCAGGGAGACCTCCCCCTCGATCCCCTGCTCGACAATCTTCAGCTTATCCTGCTCGAAGATCACCTTGTCGCCGTGGGCGAGATCCATCAGTTTGCCGTTGCAGAGCCAGTGAGCGAGATCCGCCCCCTTCAGCTTGACGCCCCCCTTGGCCGCCTTCTGCTCGGCCGCGCTCACCACAAACAGCTTGCTCAGCTCGGCGGCTCGCTTGGTGAGCCACTCCTGACGCTGCTGCATGCTCATCTTGCTGACGAACTCGGCGGGCTTACCCTTCTCGTCCAGCCATTGGGTCAGCTTGCCGCTGTCGTCAAAGGCAAACTGGGCGGCGGGCTCTTTGACCCCGAACAGCTTGCCGCCCTTGAAGTAGTAGCGGCTCTCCCCTTCCAGCTTGCCCAGCTCGTTCATGATGGGCACGGCGATGATGACGGGGGCGCCATCGATCCAGGCCTTGATATCGACGCCGTCATGGCTGAATTGACGGGTATCGAGGGCGCTCTCGGCCCCCTTCTCCATCAGGGTAAACTGCTCGGCGAGAGAAGCGGCCAGAGAAGGGAGGGAGCAGAATCCCAGGGTCAGCGCGATCGCTGTGTTGCGCATTGAGTTGTACATAACACTCCTGTGATGGGCCATCCGGCCCGTGGTTAACTCTCTGTCAGCCAGGCCCGCAGCCCTTCCCGGTGAGCATCGCTCAGGGGCAGGGATTGGCGGGCCCGGTAGTCAAAATGGATCAGGGTCGTTTCGGCGGTGACGGCCAGTTCGCCGCCCTGCCAGGCCTCCTGCCAGACCGTAAATGAACTGGTGCCAATGCGGCGCACGCCGGTCTTGATGGTGACCGGCTGGCCGTAGAACAGCTCCCGTTTGAACTGCACCGTATAGCCCGCGATGATCAGATGCCAGTTATGCACATCCAGATCGGGGGAGAAGATCCGGAACAGGGGATCCCGCGCCGATTCGAACCAGACCGCCGGCACCGTATTGTTGATATGGCCGAGGGCATCCGTCTCCTGAAAGCGGGGTTGGATCTGCATTTCCAGCATGGGTTGACTCCTTGTCTCTTTGTTTCTGTCCTTGTCCGTTCATGGGACATCAGTGGCCAATGGGTGGCCGCCGGGCATCACCAGCGGATCAGCATGTTACATGATACTGCTGGGCCAAGGACAGGGATGCCCACGACCCTGCACGAACGGCCAGCAGGTGTCGCAGTGCGGCGGGTTTTGGTGCTCTGCAAAAAAAGCAGGCAGTAAAAAGCCCCGCACACCTTGGGTGTGCGGGGCTGGTGCAGATAACCAAACGGCTCGGGGACTAGCCGAGCAGATCGAAGCGATCCGCATTCATCACCTTGTTCCAGGCGGTGATGAAGTCACAGACAAACTTCTCCTTGTTGTCATCCTGGGCATAGACCTCGGCATAAGCGCGCAGCACAGAGTTGGAGCCGAACACCAGATCCACCCGGGTGGCCGTCCACTTCAGCGCGCCGCTGCGGCGATCGCGGATCTCGTAGAGATTGCTCGCTTTCGGCAGCCACTGGTAGCCCATGTCGGTCAGGTTGACGAAGAAGTCGTTGCTGAGCACCCCGGCCCGGTCGGTAAAGACCCCGTGCCCGGTACCGCCATGGTTGGTGCCGAGCACCCGCATCCCGCCAACCAGCACCGTCATCTCGCAAGCGGTGAGCCCCATCAGCTGGGCACGATCCAGCAGCAACTCCTCCGCCGTCACCACATAGTCCTGCTTCAGCCAGTTGCGGAAGCCGTCGGCCAGCGGCTCCAGCACCTCGAACGAGGCCACATCGGTCTGAGCCTGAGTGGCATCCCCCCGGCCCAGCGCAAACGGCACGCTCACCGTCACTCCGGCGGCCTGGGCAGCCTGCTCGATGGCGAGGTTGCCCCCCAGCACGATGAGATCCGCAACGCTGACGCCACACTCGGCCGCCAGCTTGTCATAGACCGCCAGCACCTTTGCCAACTTCGCCGGTTCGTTGCCCGGCCAATCCTTCTGGGGCGCCAGCCGGATGCGGGCGCCGTTGGCTCCGCCCCGCTTGTCGGAGCCTCGGAAGGTTCGGGCACTATCCCAGGCGGTAGTGACCCGCTCGCTGATGGAGAGGCCACTGGCGGCAATCCTGGCCTTCACCGCCGCCACGTCATAATCGGCACGTCCGGCAGGCACCGGATCCTGCCAGATCAGATCTTCTGTCGGCACATAGGGGCCGACATAGCGGCTCTTCGGCCCCATATCCCTGTGGGTCAGCTTGAACCAGGCGCGGGCGAAGGCGTCGGAGAAGGCCGCCGGATCATCGCGGAAACGCTCGGCAATCTTGCGATACTCGGGGTCGAATTTGAGCGCCATATCGGCATCCGTCATCATGGGTTTGCAGCGGATCGACGGGTCCTCCACATCCACCGGCATATCCTCTTCGGCGATATTGATCGGTTCCCACTGATGGGCCCCCGCCGGAGATTTTTGCAACCACCAGTCGTACTTGAACAGCAGCTCGAAGTAGCCGTTGTCCCATTGGGTCGGGTGGGTGGTCCAGGCCCCTTCGATGCCGCTGGTCACAGTGTTGCGGCCGATGCCGCGGCTGTGGTGATTGATCCAGCCGAGCCCCTGCTCCTCGAGGCTGGCCCCTTCCGGCTCGGGCCCGAGCTGCTTGGCATCGCCGTTGCCGTGAGCCTTGCCGACAGTGTGGCCACCGGCGGTCAGCGCCACCGTCTCTTCATCATCCATCGCCATGCGGGCGAAGGTGACCCGCATATCCTGCGCGGTTTTCAGGGGATCGGGCTGGCCATCCACCCCTTCCGGGTTGACGTAGATAAGCCCCATCATTACCGCCGCCAGCGGGTTTTCCAGATCCCGCTCGCCGGAGTAACGACCGCCCGGCTTGCCGCTGGGCGCCAGCCATTCCTTCTCCGATCCCCAGTAGATATCCTTCTCCGGGTGCCAGATATCCTCACGGCCAAAGGCAAAGCCGAAGGTCTTGAGCCCCATGGACTCATAGGCCACGGTGCCCGCCAGAATGATCAGATCGGCCCAGCTGATCTTGTTGCCGTACTTCTTCTTGATGGGCCACAGCAGGCGACGGGCCTTGTCGAGGTTGGCGTTATCCGGCCAGGAGTTGAGGGGGGCGAAACGCTGGTTGCCACTGCCGCCACCGCCGCGACCATCGGCGATGCGGTAAGTCCCGGCCGAGTGCCAGGCCATGCGGATCATCAGGCCGCCGTAGTGGCCCCAGTCGGCGGGCCACCACTCCTGACTGTCGGTCATCAGGGCGGTCACATCCTGCTTGAGGGCCGCCATATCGAGCCCCTTCAAGGCTTCCCGATAGTTGAAACCGGCCCCCAGCGGATTGGTCTTGGTATCGTGTTGGTGAAGAATGTCGAGGTTGAGGCTCTTCGGCCACCACTCCATTCTGGACGTCTCGACGGAGGTGGTTCCCCCGTGCATGACCGGGCATTTTCCTGCGGAACTGTCTGAATTGTTGCTCATCGTTTTCCTCATTTGCTCTGCTGTCCATAACCTGAAACAGCATGGCACAGAGGCGTGACACAAACTGTGCAGCAGCGGCCGATTTACGGATCTTTCACGCAAGCGGCCGCGGAGCGCCCATCGGCCGCGACAGAAATTGGATGAACTATGGCGCCTCTGCGGGCTGATGGGGCGGCTCGGGCCGCAGCCAGGCGCTGCGAAAATCGAACCAGCCGAGCGCCGTCATCCGCACCCCGTGCACGCCGACCCGGCTCTCCAGCTCCAGCCAGTGGTGAAACAGCGGCACAAACCAGCTCTGCTGCTGCACCGTTGCCAGCAGGGCGCGGGGGCCAGGCTCCTCACCGCTGGCGCGCCACTGCATCAACCCTTGCCACAACTCATGCTGACTGCTCCACACCTTGCGCAGCAACGGGGTGCCCTGCAACCAGGCGTAGGGGGCAAAGGGGCCGGCATGTTCGAGGTTGAGGGTGCCGAGCCAGAGATCCACGTCTTCATCCTCGCCACTCACCCAGCGACCGTAATCGAGGGTGCGCACCTCCAGCCGGATCCCCTGTTCGGCCAGCAGGCTGCTCATGGCGTTGGCGCACTCGTTGAACTCCAGATGCTGGTTGAAGCAGGCAAGCACCAAGGTCGTCGGTAACTGCGCCGGTATGGGCAAGGGCGCGGGTAGCGCTTCGCGCCAGTGGGGCAGCAGGCCGAGGGCGCTGGTCCAGCCCCGTTGCAACTCGGGGGCGACCCGCCCCATCAGGGCCACCGGATTGAGCAGCTGGCCGAGCCACTGGCGCAGGGCGGGATCCTGCAAGGATCCGGAACGATCGTCCTGCAGCAGGAAGTAGCAGCCCGACTCCAGCTCCGATTCGCCGCGCATGGTGCCGAGCTCAGGGCTGTCGCGCCCAAGCTGCAGGTGGGTCTCCAGCCGCTCCGCCAGCTCCGGCAGCATCCAGATATCGATCTCGTCGAGCAGGGCCCGCAGGCCGAAGTAGTCGTCAAACGCCGCAAGGCAAAGATGCAGGGGATCGTTGGCGGCCACCCGGTAGGGGCCTGTGCCCACCGGTTGCAGGGCAAAGCCCACCTCCCCCTTGAGCTCTCGCGGCAAAATGGTCGCAACCGGTTCGGCCAGCAGGTGGGGCAGCCAGGGATCCGGGCTGTCGAGATAGAGATCCAGCGTGCGCGGCCAGGGGCTCTCCAGCCGATCCAGATGGGCGAACAGCGGGCGATCCCGCAGGGCCAGCAGACTCTCCATCACATCCTCCACCACCAGCTCGCGGCCGTGATGAAAACGCACAGCCGGACGCAGGTAGAAGCGCCAGTGGCAGGGGCCCAGACACTCCCAGTGGTGGGCGAGATCCCCTTCGATTTCCCCATTTTCCTCATTTCGCCGGGTCAGGCCGTTGAAGATCTGGCGGCTCAGGTGAATTTCGGAGCGGCGCATCGGGCCGGTGGGCAGCAACTGCGGCAGCGGCCGGTAGTAGGGCACCCGCAGGATCTGGCGCCCTTCGCGGGTGGCCTGACCGAGTTGCTCGATCAGCAGCGGGGTGAGCAGATCGAGGCGATCTTCGGCCAGCCGTACCGCCTGCGCCAGCTGGCCCTGGCTGAGCAGATCCCGCAAGCGGCGCCGGGTCAGGCTCTCCTGACTGTCGAGCAGGGTGAGCCGGGAGCGCCGCCCCCGCCCCGCTTCGGCCGACCAGCTGAGCCAGCCCTGATCCTGCATCCGCCGCAACAGCAGGCGGGCGTTGCGCGGGGTGCAGCAGAGCAGATCCGCCACCTCGGCGAGGCTAATCTCCCGCTCATCGCAGCCAAGCTGCTGGGCGAGTCGTTGAAATTGCTGGTAGAGGCGACCGGTCGGCATAAAAGAGGAAATCCTGTTGCTGTAAGTCATCAGTTTTTACTTCCGCATTTTAGCTCAATACTGCTGGCGAACGTGAGAACCACCGCAGAGGAGCACCATCATGAGCCACGCCAACCCCCTCAAACCGAACCGGATCCAGCAGGCCTTGCGCCGTTACTTCAAGCGGATCCTGCCGCGCCCACTGTCGCTCATCGAGGATCCCATGCAGCAGCTCAACCGCCTGATGCAGTGGGATATGAACCAGATCGATGACAAGGAGTATCGCCGCCGCCTCTGAGTACGGCAGGCCTGCCCGCCACTCGGGACGCGCATCCCCTGCGGGCGACATTGCTTTGCCGGATCTTGCTGTTTACATCGGCCACGGGCCTGATAGATTGGACGTCTATCCATCTATAAATGCCATAAGCAACATCCAACAAGGAGTGTGTGATGAAAGATGCGACCCTGGCCCTGCACCACGGCTTTTCCAGCGACCCCACCACCAAGGCCGTTGCCGTGCCCATCTACCAAACGGTGGCCTACGAGTTCGAGAGCGCCCAGCACGGGGCGGACCTCTTCAATCTGGCGGTGCCGGGCAACATCTACACCCGCATCATGAACCCCACCAACGATGTGCTGGAGCAGCGGATGGCCGCGCTGGAAGGGGGCATCGCCGCGCTGGTGGTCTCGGCAGGTTCCGCCGCCATCACCTACGCCATTCAGGCGCTGACCGCCGCCGGTGACAACATCGTCTCCACCCCCCAGCTCTATGGTGGCACCTACACCCTGTTCGCCCACATGCTGCCGAGTTTCGGGGTCGAGGTGCGCTTCGCCAAGGATGACAGCGCCGAGGCCATCGCCGCCCTTATCGACGACAAGACCAAGGCGGTCTACTGCGAGAGCATCGGCAACCCGGCGGGCAACATCGTCGATCTGGCCGCCCTGGCCAAGGCAGCCCACGCCCGTGGTGTGCCGCTTATCGTCGACAACACGGTCGCCACCCCGGTGCTGTGCAAGCCCATCGAACACGGTGCCGACATAGTCGTGCACAGCCTGACCAAATATGTCGGCGGCCACGGCAACTCGCTGGGTGGCGTGGTGGTGGACTCGGGCAAGTTCCCCTGGGCGGATAACGCCGAGCGCTTCCCGCAACTGACCAAACCCGAACCCTCCTACCACGGGGTGGTCTATACCGAGGCTTTTGGCCCGGCCGCCTTTATCGGGCGGGTACGCACAGTGCCGCTACGCAATACCGGCGCGGCGCTGGCGCCGATGAACGCCTTCCTGCTGCTGCAGGGGTTGGAGACCCTGAGCCTGCGCATGGAGCGCCACGTGGATAACGCCCTGCGGGTCGCCCACCACCTCAAGCATCACCCCAAGGTGGCCTGGGTCAGCTATGCCGGTCTGCCGGGTCATCCCCACTATCTGCTGGCGGAGAAGTACATGGCCGGTCGCCCCTCGGCCATCCTTTCGTTCGGTCTGAAGGATGGCTACGAGGCGGGCGTGCGCTTCTACGATGCGCTGAAGATCTTCAAGCGGCTGGTCAATATCGGTGACGCCAAGTCGCTGGCCTGCCACCCCGCTTCTACCACCCATCGCCAGTTGAGCGAGGCCGAGCAGGCCAGGGCCGGCGTGAAACCGGAGATGATCCGGCTGTCGGTGGGGATCGAGGCGATCGAGGACATTCTGGCGGATCTGGATCAGGCGCTGGAGGCATAAGTCAGTCAACGAGGGAGCGGGCATCAGCCCGCTCTTTTTTCTCTGCCGCTGAACCGCCCCCCTCGCCCGCTCGTATACCCCATCCTGCCACCGAATCGAGGTCGTTATGATAGTCCTGCACCACCTGAACAAATCCCGCTCCCAACGCATCATCTGGCTGCTCGAAGAGCTGGGCCAACCCTATGAGATCAAGGCGTATCAGCGCGATGCCACCACCTTTCTGGCGCCGCCCGAGCTCAAGGCCATCCACCCCCTCGGCAAGTCGCCGGTCATCGAGCTCAACGGCCGGGTGCTGGCCGAATCCGGCGCCATCACCGAGTACCTGATTGTCCGCCACGCCCCCGAGCGGCTGGCGCCAGCTCAGGATAGCCCCGACTACCCCGAATACCTGCAGTGGCTCCACTTTGCCGAGAGCTCCGGCATCCTGCCGCTGCTGCTCGACATGTTCGTGCGCAAGGATGGCAGCCCGATGCGCTTCCTGCCGGACTACGCCAAGGCGGAGTGTGCCAAGGTGCTGGGCTACCTCAACGATGTACTGGCAACCCGCCACTATCTGGTGGGGGATCGCCTCTCCGGCGCCGACATCATGAACTCCTTCCTGGTGGATCTGCTGGCGCAAAGCGGCCAGCTGGCCCACTTCCCGCACCTGCAAGCCTACTGGCAGCGCCTCAATACCCATCCGGCCCGCCAGAAGGCGGTAGAGCTGGAACGCGAGCTGGATCAACGCCCCTGATCCAAACCGCCACCATGCAAAACGCCCCGACAGTCGGGGCGTTTTTGTTATGCAGGCAGAGCGCGGTTTACTTGGTCAGCGGCACCTTGTCGCGGCGCGACTTCCACCACCAGCGCAGCCTGATCTGGGAGATGAGCATCCCCGCCAGCATCAGGGCGCAACCGGCAATGGCGCGCTCGTCCAGCGTCTCCCCCAGCAGCAACACGCCACCCACGGCGGCAAAGACGGTCTCCAGACTGAGGATGATGGCGGCGTGGGCCGGATGAGCGCCCCGCTGCCCCACCACCTGCAGGGTATAACCGACCCCGACCGACACCAGCCCGGCATAGAGCAGCGCCTGCCAACCGGCCACAGCGCCGCTAACAGTCGGGGTTTCGATAACAAAAGCAGTGGCGAGGCTGAGCAGGCCGCAGACCACGAACTGCACTCCGGCGAGCTTGATGGGGGCAACCCGGTTTGAGTAGTGATCCACCAGCAGCAGGTGAACGGCCCAGAAGAGGGCGCCGACCACCTGCAGCAGATCGCCAAAGCCGATGGTGAACTCGTCGGTGACGCTCAGTACATAGAGACCGGCCAGCGCAATGACGGCGCCGATCCAGGTATTGAGGCCACTCTTGTGGCGCAGCAGCAGCCCCAGTACCGGCACCAGAATGATGTAGAGCCCGGTGATGAAACCGGCCTTGGCGGCAGTGGTATAGAGCAGCCCCACCTGCTGCAGGGAGGCGGCACAGAACAGCACCAGCCCGGCCAGCACACCACCGATCAGCAGCTGGCGATGGTCGCCCGCGACGGCAACAGGTTGTCGGGATTTGAGCCACCAGAGCAGCGGCAGCAGGGAGAGGGCGCCGAGCAGAAAGCGCAGGCCATTGAAGGTATAGGGCCCCATGTGATCCATCCCGAGGCGCTGGGCGACAAAGCCCATACCCCAGATGGTGGCAGCCATCAGCAACATCAGATTGGAGCGCATGGCGATTCCTCCTTAAATCGGCGCGTGACGGGTTATCCGATCCAAGATACCCGCCTCCCTATCCTCTTGTCTCCACTCTTTGTCTTCGCTCTCGCTCTCAACGCGCTGCATCGCACTGCTTTTGAGCACCGCGAGTGTTACAGCAGCGAGGGCTTGGTGAACACGGCCAACAGGGCAATCAGTAGCAGATTGCCACGCAGGATCCACACCACCCGGAAGTGCTGCTGAATGGAGATCATCGGCGCCTTGCCCAGACGCAGGGCGCGACGCCAGCGATAGAAGAGGCGGCTGGGATAAACGAGGGAGCCGACAATCAGCAGAAACAGCCCCATCTTGAGGCCGTGGGCAGGATGGGCAAAGATCTCTGCCACCGAGCTGGCATGCTCGAGGGCCAGCAGAGACCCGGTGGCAAAGATGGAGAAGAGCGCCAGCGCCGCCACCCCATCTGCCAGCAGCAGGCGGCGCACTCGCAGCATGTTCAGGCCGCGCCGAAAGATCAGATACTCGACACAGAGGGCAAGGATCAGCACCGCTATGCTGCCATAATGAATCATTGAGAGCAGAGTGTGGTTCAGCATCGGAAACATCTCATTTTCTGCCTTTAGACGAGCCGCACAGCATCATATATGCTGGTGTCACCCGAGACGAAAAGGATCTGTTCATGTCCCCCGCCAAGCCCAAGAACACTTGGTCTTTGATCACCCGCATGCGGCTGGGCCTCCTCTTGCTCTTTATCCCTGTGTTGCTGCTCGGCAGCATCTACTACCTGCATATGGAGCGCACCCTGCGCCACGAGCAACAACAGAACCTGATTGCTCGCAACACCCAGTATTTCCATACCCTGATCGAACCCTATCTAGCGACCCTCAAACGCCAGTTTACGCTCATTTATCAGCAGGTAAATTATCAGGATTTCAGCGGCCCGGAGATCCTTAACGGCGAGCGCTACCTGCAACAGTGGCAGGCCTATCACAAGGTGATGGAGCTCGATTACGTCTACGTGGGCACCGAGCATCGCAAGATGCTGATCCACCCCTCCTGGCAGGCCGACGAGAAGTTCGATCCCAGAACCCGCCCCTGGTATCTGCTGGCATCCAGCCATCCCGGACAGATTGTCTGGACTGATTCTTATTACGACTACACCTTGGGCACCCTCACCATGGCGCTGGCCAGGGTGATTGAAGACCCTGACGGCAAGCGGGTTGGCGTACTCTCGCTGGATACCCAGCTCACCCCCCTCACCAGCTGGCTCAACAACAAGCATGATGAGACTCACCCTCTGGGGGCTGGCTATCAGATCCTGCTCAACCATGACGGACTGGTGCTGGCCCACCCGGATCGCGAACGGGTATTCAAACCCCTCGCCCACCCCGACTGGCTGGCCCGGATGCAACTGCCGCAGGGCTTTTTCCTCGATGATGCCAGCGGCCTGATGGTCTCCTACTACCGTATCCCCGAGCAGCGCTGGATCCTGCTCAGCGTCGAGCCCACCGCCAGCATGCAGCAGGTGATCGACAGCGTCTCCATCAACGTGCAGCTGATGATTGCCGTCGCCTGCATTCTCTATCTGCTGCTGGCCCTGCTCTGGTCCCGCTACTTCCGCCGGATGCTGGGGGAGATCACCCTGCTGATCCGCGCCAGCCGCTCCGGCGGTATAGCCTACAACGGCCGCCGCATGCTGGAGCTGGCCAAGGTCTATGAAGAGATGGATGCCGCCAGCCAGGACTTTGCCCAGATCCGCCTGCAAGCCCATCAGGACAAACTCACCGGGCTCTACAATCGTCGCTTCTTCGACGAGTGCCTGCAGAAGCAGCTCAACAGTGGCGCTCCCTTCGGGGTGGTGATGTTCGATCTGGATGACTTCAAACGGGTCAACGATACCCACGGCCATCAGGCGGGGGATGTGGTGCTCAAGCGGGTGAGCAAGCTGGGCATGAATCTGTTCCACGAGTGGGGCTGGTTCTGCCGCTACGGCGGCGAGGAGCTGGTGCTGATCTTCCGTTACGGCGAAGAGCAGCCAATGCTCCCCTCCCTGCTGGAAGCGTTCCGGCTCGGGGTGGAGCAGCTGGAGTGGCGCGAACCCGACCTAACCATCACCATCAGCGGCGGGGTGGCCTTCAGCCGCTCCGGACTCTCGGCCAAAGAGCTGGTGGAGCTGGCCGACAAGGGGGTCTATCAGGCCAAGCGGGAGGGGAAAAACCGTATCTGCTTCCCGCTGCGCCACCCCCCTCACCAGAGTGCCGAGGAGGACATTCCCGCCTTTGGCGAGCCCCGACAACAAACCAACGAGGGGTAGCTACAGCGGCCAGCACCAACCACAACGCCGTCAGCACAAACAAAGAGAGAGGCTACAGCCTCTCTCTTTGTTTATCGTGCTTCTTGCCGCACGTTAAGCCAGTGTGGCGCGCGACTCAGCGCTGCCACTCCCACACCGGCCAGCCCAGCTCCTCGGCTTGCTGGCGCAGCGCGGGGGCCGGATTGACCGCATGGGGATGGCTCACTGCCCGCAGCATGGGCAGATCGTTGTGGGAATCGCTGTAGCCAAAGCTCCCCTGCCAGAGGTGGTCCCTGCCGGCAAACAGCTGGTTGATGCGGGCCACCTTGCCCTCGCGAAAACTTAGAGTGCCGCGGGTCTGGCCGGTCAGCATCCCCTCCTCTTCATCAAGCAGGATGGCGACGCAGTGATCCATCCCCAACATCTTCGCCATGGGGGCCACCAGATGCTCGCCGGAGGCGGAGATGAGCACCAGATCGTCGCCCCGCTCCCGATGCCATTCGATGCGCGCCAACCCCTCGGGGTAGAGGCGCTCGCGCAGCACCTGCTCGGCAAAGCGGGTAGAGAGCGAGTCGAGCCACTGGCGCGTCTTGCCCGCCAGCGGTTGCAGGGTGAAGGCCATATACTGGTGCATGTCCATCTTGCCCTGATGGTAGAGGGACATCATGGCCTGCTCCTCCGCGATCATGCTGGCGGGGGCCAGCTCCTCGGCCACCATGTACTCCAGCCAGAGGCTGGCGGAATCCCCCGCAATCAGGGTCTCGTCCAGATCAAACAGTGCCAGTGCCATGGGCGCTCCTCGCAGTGAAAATGGAAATGAAATGCGGCCTCATGCTACCTCACAGAGTTGATCCCGGGCCACCGCCAGGGTCACGGCACTGCCGGTGGCCAGCAGATCGCCAGCCGAACGGTTGAGGCAATCCACCGTCAACAGCCCCGCCTCGCACTCCACCTGATAGCGGATCACGTTGCCGAGCAGCTGTTGCTGGCGAACGATGCCGGGCAGGCTGGGTTCGCTGCTGGTCGCCCCGGCGGGCAGCAGGGTGATGGACTCTGGCCGCAGCGCCAGCTTGCCCTGAAAACGGGGGCCGAACAGCGACTTGCCCTGCTCGGCGCCAAGCAGGTTGTAGTTGCCGATAAAGCTCGCCACAAACTCGCTGGCGGGGCGGGTATAGATCTCCTCCGGCGTGCCGCTCTGGACGATGGCTCCCTTGTTCATCAGGAAGATCCGATCCGACATGGTGAGCGCCTCCTCCTGATCGTGGGTCACGAAGATGGTGGTGAGCTCAAGGCGCTGCTGGATCTCGCGGATCTGCTGGCGCAGGCTGCGGCGGATGCGGGCATCCAGCGCCGAGAGCGGCTCGTCCAGCAGCAGGATCCGCGGCTGCACCACCAGCGCCCGGGCCAGTGCCACCCGCTGGCGCTGGCCGCCGGAGAGCTCGGCCGGATAGCGGCGCTCGAAACCGATCAGCTCCACCAGCTCAAGCGCCTCCTGCACGCTGGCGGCGAGATCCCGTCCCGGCTGGGGTTTCATCTTGAGGCCGAAGGCAACGTTGTCCCACACCGTCATGTTGGGGAACAGCGCATAGCTCTGGAACACCATGCCGATGCCCCGCTTCTGGGGTTCCTGCCAGGTGATATCTTCACCGGCCACCCGCACCTGACCGCCATCCACCGGGGTGAGCCCGGCCAGCGCCCGCAGCAGGGTGGACTTGCCACAGCCGGAGGGGCCGAGCAGGGTCACCAGCTCCCCCTTGCGAATGCCGAATTCGATCCCCTCGAACACTCTGGTGTCGCCGTAAGATTTGTGCAGTTGATTCACTTCTAGATGGAACATGTTGATTCACCGATGAAATCTGTTGGCCGCCCAGGTGAGCAGCAGGGTCAGCAGGAAGTAGCTCATCACCAGCGCACTGGTGAAGTGGCCCGAGGTTGAACGCATGTTGTAGAGGTAGACCTGCAGGGTCTCGTAACGGGTGCCCACCAGCATGTTGGCAAACACGAACTCGCCGAGCAGGAAGGAGAGCGAGAGAAACAGCGCCGCCAGCAATCCCTTGCGCAGGCAGGGGATCACCACCAGCAGAAAGGCGCGGCGACTGCTCGCCCCCAGCAGGTGGGCGGCATCCATCAAATCCCTGAGCGGTACCCCTTGCAGGCTGTTGGCCAGTGCCCGGTACATAAAGGGGAGCACCACTGTGAACCAGGTGCCGATCAGGATCCATGGCGTACCGATGATGGGCAGGACGCCGTCGGCGTAGATCTGCAGCAACCCCACCGAGGAGACCACCGGCGGCACTGCGAAGGGGAGCAGGATCAACAGGTTCATCCAGGGATCCAACTTGGGGAAGTAGTAGGCCACCACCAGCACGGTCGGTACCAGCACCAGGGTCCCCAGCAGCAGAGTGGCGAAGCAGACCAGGAGGCTTCGGCCAAACGCCGCCAGAAAGCGCGGATCGCCCCACAGCTTGAGATACCAGTCGAGGGTGAAGCCATCCGGCAGCAGGGTCGCCCCCCAGCGGGTGGAGATGGAGTAGAGAAAGGTGGCCAACAGCGGCAGCAGCAGGGTGGCAACCAGCCCACCCAGCACCCACTTGGGCCAGCGCGGCGTCAAATCATGCATGGGATTGCCCCTTGTTCACATAGCTCTTTTTCAGCAGCCACTGGTTGGCGGCCGTCACCACCCCCAGCAGCACCATCAGGATCACCGCCAGCGCCGCCGCCATATTGGGCTCGAGGAAGATATCTCCGGAGACCAGACTGGCCACCCGGATGGTCACCAGATTGAAGTTGCCGGTGGTGAGGGCGTAGGCAGAGGCATAGGCCCCCACCGCGTTGGCAAACAGGATGATCAGGGTGCCGAGCAGCGCAGGCGTCAGCACCGGCAGCGCCACGTGCCATACATACTGCCCCTTGCTCGCCCCCAGCAGCGCGGCCGCTTGCGGCCACTCATCCTGCAGCGCATCGAAGGCCGGGTAGAGCAACAGCAGGGCGAGCGGGATCTGGAAGTAGGTGTAGATGAGAATAAGGCCCGACCCCGAGTAGAGGTTGAAGCCGTCGATCAATCCCCAGGATTTCAGCAGCAGAGTCACTGCACCATTGATGCCGAGAATGATGATAAAGGCGAATGCCAGCGGCACCCCGCTGAAGTTGCCGGTCATGGTGACGAAGGCCAGCAGCAGCCGTTTGACCCGCTCACCGCTGTGACGCAGCGCCGCCGCCCCGAGGGTGCCGATGGCAAGCCCTGCCAGACTGGCGATACCGGCAATGCGCAACGAGTTGCCGAACGATTGCAGGTAGAAGGGGGAGCTCAAAATCTCCCGGTAGTAGTCGAGGCCCCAGCCATCGGGGGTCTGAAAGCTGCCCACCAGCACCCACACCATGGGGGCGAGCTGGAACAGGATCATCAAGAGGATAAACGGCAGCAATACCAGTGCGGGCAGCCAGTGGCGGCGCACCCGGAGCTTGGTGGCCACGGGTTGATCCGCGAGGATCTCGGTGGTGGCAGGCATCATCAGTGCACCTCGCGCATAAAGGCGGCCTTGAGCAGCGGTGGCGCTGCCGGCTTGTCGTGGGGAATGCCCAACAGATCGGCCATCAGGGCGCAGAGCTGGGTCTGGGCGATCGCCACTCCATCCGGCCAGCGCTCGATAAAGGCATCGCCAAACAGCCAGAGTGGCACGGTGCGCTCTTCCGGCAGGGTGCCGCCGTGGCTCAGGTCGTTGTTCATGCCGTGATCCGAGGTGATCACCACCTGATACCCCTCCGCCAGCCACTGGGGCAGCAGATCGGCCAGCAGGCTGTCCATGCGGCGCGCCTGATTGCGGTACTGGCGGGAATCGAGGCCAAACTTGTGGCCCGCATCGTCCACCCCCATCGGGTGGATCAGCAGAAAATCGGGATCGTACTGGCTGCGCAGCCACTCGCCATCCATCAGCAGATGGCTGTCGGGATAGTTGTCATCCCAGTAGAAGCAGCCGTGCTGAATGGGCAACTGCTCGTCGTGAGTAAAGCGATCGCGGGCTGCCAGCCAGGGACTGCGGTTGTAGAGTTCGCTCACCCAATGGTAGGCCGCCGCTGCGGTGCGTTTACCCGCGGCGCGGGCCAGATGGAAGATGGAGTCATGCAGACTGAGGCGACTCACCCCGTTGTGGGTGATGCCGCTCACCACCGGCGGCACGCCGGTCAGGATGCACTCGTAGAGGGGTCGGGAGAGAGACGGCAGGGCCGCATTCAGGGTCGTATGCAGGCCCCGCCCCGCCTCCACCATGCCACCGAGGTAGCCCATGGTGTGGGCTACCTCGGCTGCCAGACCATCCACAAGTACCACTATCACCTTGTGTTGCACTGGGTTCCCTTACTGCATGTTGATCATGACGGTTTCTTGCCACTGGCGCGGCAGGGCTTTGGAGCTCTGCTCCCAGGCGGCGTGATCCTGCACCGGCTTGGCATTGGCGTACTGCTCGGCGGGCAGCAGCTTGGCCTTCACGTCATCCGGCAGGGTCACATTGCTGCGGATCGGGCGAGCGTAGCCACGGGCCAGGTTGATTTGACCGGCATCGGAGAGGATGTATTCACGGGCCAGTTTGGCGGCGTTGGGGTTCTTGGCCCACTTGTTGATGATGGTGGTGTAACCGGCGATGACGGAGCCGTCGCTCGGGATCACCACATCAAACTTCTTGGGGTCGATCTGGTCGCGGTAGTTGAGGGCGTTGAAGTCCCACAGCACACCCACTTCCACCTCGCCCTTCTCGATATTGGCGATGGTGGGATCGTTCAGGGAGAGACGACCCTGCTTGGCCAGCTGACCGAACAGCTCCAGTGCAGGTTTCAGATTCTTCTCGCTGCCGCCGGTGGCATAGGCCGCCGCCAGCACGCCGTTGTTGGCCTGGGAGGCTACGCCCACATCACCCAGGGTCACCTTGTAGTCGCCACCCAGCAGGGATTGCCAGCTGGTGGGGGCGGCCTTGACCAGATCCTTGTTGATCAGGAAGGCGATGGTGCCGGTATAGGCCAGCATCCAGTGACCGTCGGCGTCCTTGGCCCAGTTGGGAATATCGGCCCAGGTGGAGGGTTTGTAGGGCTGGGTGACCCCCTGCTTGACCGCAACCGGACCGAAGGCGCCGCCCACGTCGCCGATATCGGCGGTGGCGTTGGCCTTCTCGGCGGCGAACTTGGCGATCTCCTGCGCCGAGCTCATGTCGGTATCCTGATGCTTGATGCCGTAGATGCTGCCCAGCTGCTGCCAGGTATCCTTCCAGTTGGCCCAGCTGTCGGGCATGCCGATGCTGTGGAGCTGGCCTTCACCGCGGGCGGCCTTTTCGAGATCCGCGATATTTTCGGCTGCATAGCTATTTGTGGCAAACAACGGTTGGCTGATGGCCACCATGGCCAGTGCACTTGCGATCACGCTTTTCATCATCCCATCCCTCTGGACTAGGTCAGTTAAGGTTCGAGAGGGATGCTAGAGGGGAATTGTGACGGTGGCGGGGCGCTTTAATGGCAGTTTGATGACAATCACCCTGTCATGGCGCTGTCATCCACAGCGGTTACAACTCTGAACCCGAGTGAGGCTGGACTATTCCAGTAAGGGATTGGCCAGCCACCCGCCTTCTGAATAAGCAACAGGGACAAGAGTGTGACCGAGCCGAGATTGAGCGAGCAGAGAGTGAACGAACAGAGCATGGCCGATGGCCGCTCCTCCTCCAAGTGCGAACAGATTTGCCAGACCCTGCGCCGCTATATCGGCAGCGGCCAATTGGGGGCCGGGCAGCAGCTGCCCGCCGAACGGGCCCTGAGCGAACGCTTCGCCACCACCCGCATCACCATCAAGGAGGCGCTCTCCAGCCTCGAGGCAGACGGCCTTATCTACCGGGCCGAACGGCGCGGCTGGTTCGTGGCACCGCCCCGCCTCACCTACGACCCCGCCATCCACACCCACTTTCACCAGTGGATCGGCGAGCAGCAGCGCACCGCCGAGACCCGGGTGCTGGCCCACGGCGGCGAGCTTGCCAGCAGTGAGCTCTGCCGCTGGATGGGGCTGGAACCCTTCACCCCACTTTATGAAATCCGCCGCCAGCGGCTGATCGATGGCCGCCCGGTACTGCACGTCAGCCACCACCTGCTGGCGAGCCGCTTTCCCGATATCGCCAGCGCGCCGCTGGCCAGCTCCCTCACCGAGCTCTATCAGCAGCGTTATGGCATAGGCCAGGGTGGAGCGAGTCTCGAGATCACCCCCTCGGCAGCGCGGGGCGCCATCGCCCGCGCCCTCAATCTGGCGGAGGGGAGCGCGGTGCTGCGGCTGGTGCGGGTCAATTACGACGAGCGGGGTGGTCTGGTGGATTGCGATATCGAACACTGGCGACCGGATGCCATTCGTATCTGTCTCGATACCCGGGCGCTGCAACCCATCATTGCCAAAGCGCAGCCCATGCAACTGGCAGAGTAACCACTCTCAGACTCACGAGCAGACACGGATCCCGCAGGATCCGCCGGGATCAGTTGTCGATATTGGGGATCATGTCGTCGAAGCTCTGGTAGCCGCAGTCGGCCAGTTGCAGCGACATGGTGTAGGTCTTGGCGTGCTCCTGCTGGCCGATGGCGGGGCGGTTGAGCTTGATCTCCTGATGCCAGTACTCCTTCATCCGGTCGATCAGCGCCATCGCCTCTCCCTCGTTGAGGTGCAGCTGGCAGAGCGCCATATAGTTGTTCGACTTGTGCATGTTCTCCACCAGATACTCCCCCAGCACCGACATTGCCTGCCGTGCCTGCTGACGGGCGAAGCGGCTGTGCTGCTCGAAGCTGATCCGCTCGCTGATCAGGAAGTGGTAACTGTTGTCGATACCGAGCTGCAAAATGCCGAGCTTCTCCAGCTTGCGCAGATAGAGGTAGCAGGAGGCATCGGTCAGGCCGTACTCCCGCTTGAGATCGATCAGCGTCTTGTCGCGCCAGAAGATATTGGCGAGAAAAGCGTAGAGCCCCGGCTCGTTGTGAAACGCCTCGTCCTGCTCCTGGGTAAAGACGGCGCGGCGGCTCTGGGCGTCCTGAGTGCGATCCAGCAGCTCCTCGAACGAGAGCCCCACCAGATGGCAGATCTCCAGCAGAGTATCGAACGGCAGCGAGGGCTTGTTCATCATCCGCTTCACGGTCGCGATGGAGACACCCATCGCCTCCGCCAGCGTCTGATAGCGGATCCCCTTGTCGGTCAGGGTCTTCTTCAGGGTGTCGAGAATATTGTTGGCCAGGGTCTGGCTGTAGGTCATGCCACTCTTCCTTGTTATCGCACTTTCATTGCATGGTTATGCCGAGTCAGCTTCTGACCTGTTTTTACCTTCAAGGCTCAGATATTGACACCGAAAAAACAGCCCAGAGAAAAAATCGCCTATAACGCCCATCAGGACAGACCAGTTGAACGATGAGGTCGCAAAATCTGACACCAGACAGTGCATATCTTTCAACCCGCAAACATTTTGCTAGTGCTGCATAGAACATCGCGCATAATCGAAACGTATCGAATTCAAGACCCTTCCTGGTTGAGAAATCGATTGTTTGCTTCCAAATTTTTATCTTTTAAACCGTAAGGTTTTTTCTCTTTCCTGGCATTGGGCGGCGCTGATAGCACCGCCCTTTTCTTTTCCCTGAATTCGCAGGTCAGGTCAAGGGCCCCGGCAAGGGGAAGTGTCACCGGCCACCCGCCGCCAACTGATGCACCAGCCACCACGATCTCTCTGGCAAGGTATCCTAAACGACCATCAATACCGTGTCATTGCCATTCAATATATTTAAATGGCTTGATTGGAAAGCTTCATTAAATATAAAACGAATATAATCAAGTTATTTATAATTCCAAAAACCTATCTTTTAAATGGCTTGTATATATAAGCAAATAAAATTAATCAGGCCGCACGACCCATATCTGCTTATCACACCTCACGCCCACCCCAGCGAGTGCTGCCGGGTAAAGAGAAAAGCCACCCACAAGCGCCCATTCGCGTATCTGATGGGTAGCATGGCCCACGCAAAAGCAGCCTCAAAAGACCACCAAAAGCCACAATGGGAACAATCCCAAACCTCAAAAAGAGCAAAAAACAGGCAAAAAGATAGATTTTTTTCTCGCGGTTCCACCTTGTGAATGCGTTCAAAAAATCATCGAAAAGAGCCTGACGCCTGTGAGTGACATCTGAGATGCCAATTTTTAGACAACTCATCATAGCTACGCTCGAATGAAAATTTAATGTCGATACAAATCAATCACATAGAGTCAAAACCGAACTCTCAGCCTGTCATTTTCCTCTCCAGTTAATTATTTAAACCTCAATAAAGCTAAAACTCTAATAACACCATTTATTAAACAAGATGCCCCTGCTTGCAGCCAGTCATATTTAGAAGAATGGGAAAATCACTCTCTTGTTATTCAGAAATTCGCTGACTATACTGCGCCCCCTCTGTGAAAGCAGAGCAATGACGGAAATATAAAAAGCTTCATGGATTGAGCAATATAAATCACACGCAGTTCACGCAACACAAGGTTATTTATCCATGAACAAGTTTAATAAAATTGCCGCATTCTCCCTGCTTGCTCTGGCCATGAATGGCGGCGCCCATGCTGAAGGCTGGTATGCAGGTCTGGATCTGACTACCTCCAAGATGGATCTCGATGGTGCGGCCAAAGACGCCTATGACGCCAAAGTGATCGACGACCAGCTCGACGGCGGCAGCCTGATCGTAGGTTACAGCTTCAAACCCTGGCTGGCCGTTGAAGGTGGCCTGCACGCCCAACAGATGGATCAGCTGACCTGGGTGACCTCCCCGATTGCAACCGGCTTTGCCGACACCACCATCGAAACCCGCAGCATCAGCCTGGCAGTCAAGCTGAGTCAGCCGCTGGCCTGGGGCTTCAGCGCCTATGCCAAACCGGGCATCGCCTACACCCGCACCGAAGTGGAAGTTGTCGGCAACGCCACCCTCCTCGGCTTCAGCGGTCAGGTAAACGAGAGCGCAACCAAGAGCAAGGTACACCCCAATCTGGAAGTAGGTCTGGACTACGCCTTCAACGACCACTTCTCTGCCGGTATCGGTTACGAGCGCCAGTTCGACGCCCTGAGCCTGGGTGACGAGCACTACTCTCTGGATACCTTCAAGCTGGGTCTGCGCTACCACTTCTAAGTCGCGCCGCGTCAGTAACAATGCAAAAGGGCCGCAGGTTTCAAACCTGCGGCCCTTTTTACTGCTCTTTTTCCGTACCCCGCGTTAGCAGATCTGGTCTTTACCCAGCTGCTTGGCCTGATAGAGCGCCCGATCGGCGCGCACCATCAGGCTCTCTTTCTGCTCATCCTGCTGATACTCCGCCAGCCCGAAGCTCATGGTAGCGGGCGCATGGGGACAGATGGGCTCGCTCGCCATCAATGCCTGAAACTTGCTCGCCACCACCAGCGCATCCTCGCGGCCGGTGTTGGGCAACAACACCATAAACTCGTCACCACCCCAGCGGGCCAGCAGATCGATCTCGCGGATATGACGGCGCACCAGCGCCACTATGTTGATCAGGGTCTGATCCCCGGCGTTGTGGCCATAGCTGTCGTTGATCTGCTTGAAGTTGTCCACATCCATGGCGATCACCGTAAACGGCTGATGGAAGCGGCGCGCCCGCTCGCACTCCAGCTGCAATGCCCGCTCCAACCGATAGCGGCTGGCGGCGCCAGTCAAGGCATCGGTCTCTGCCAGCAGACGGTTCTCCTCGGCTTTCTGTTGCAGCGCCTCGTTGAGCCGCACCAGCTCGGCGGTACGCTCGGCGACCTGCTGCTCCAGCGACTGATTGCGCCGCTCCAGCTGCTCCAGCAACAACTTGCTGGCGTGGATATCGCGATGGGCGCCGATCATCCGCGCCACAGACCCGTCGGGATTGCGCTCAATGATGCGGCCGCAATCCTCAATCCAGAGGTAACTGCCATCCCGGCAGCGGCAACGGTACTCGGCGCGATACTCATGGGCGCTGCCGCTCAGGCAGAGATCGAACTTCGCCATCACAGCCGCCAGATCGTCGGGGTGGATCACGTTCTCCCAGGTGAAGACGGTATTGCCGAGGGAGTGAGGCTCGTAACCCAGCATCCGGTACCAGCCCGGGTTGCGATAGACAAAACCGGTATTGGCATGCCAATCCCAGATGCCATCGCTGGTCACCTCCAGAATGCCATGCACCACGGCCTCGCTGACATCCGAGATCCTGATCGTGTCACTGTCCTGCACCATAGCAGTTATCCTTGTTCTTCCGCCCCGCGCCACCACGGGGAATCGCGCTGTTGTCGTGAGGCGCTACCTTGGCATATTGCAACAGATCTGTCAGCCAGAACCCCACCGAACCACCGCTTCCCCGGTTATCGGCCACTCACGGCGCAGGCTGAATCAGAGTGGCCATAAGTGTGGCTCAAGCGCGCCCCATTTACCGGATTTAACTCACGATTCAGTCATTTGGGTGATGGGAATAAATGAGGGGATACCCAGAGGCCCCCACAGAGGTCACTCGGCCAGAGTCAGCCGATAAAAATCCGTCTCCTGATGTTTCGGATTGGGGCGCAGAAATACCCAGCCAAAGCGCCGGTAATGATTCAAGGCCCGCACATTGGTACGGCTCACGGAGAGGATCGCCCATTTGCAGCCAGCCCCCAGCAACTGCTGGCGGATATAGGCCTGCAACACGGCAGCCAAACCGGTGCCACGATATTCGGGGAACAGATAAATCAGCTGCACATAGCCAGTCTCGGGTTCATCGGAAAAGCTGCGAAATTCCAGCTGGCCCACCAATTGTTCACCCGCCCAGACATGCAAGTAGTGCCATTGCGCTTGCCCCAGCCTTGCGCGTATCCGCTCCCGATAGCCGTCGATAAAGTCGGCAAAGCCGTCATGGGTATGAAAGCTGCAAAAATAGGCATCCCTGCGTGCCTGCACACAGAGCTCGTAATCCCGATCCAGATCGATAGTGTTAAATTCAAGTCTCAAGCAATGACATCCTGTCGTGTGTGGGTTGGATGTAGGGTGTAATAAGCGCAGCGCATTACACCTTTTGGCAGATAAATAGCAGCGGTGCAATTCACTTCGTTCTTTGCACCCTACCGGATTTCACGAAGCGGGCAAAATTGGCATTGTGCCAACCTGCGCCCCTCACCCTAGCCCTCTCCCAGAGGGAGAGGGGATAAAGCAGCATCAGAGATATGGTGTTAGCAATCACGTTATAACCACGGGGCCAAACCTCCCTTCTCCCCTTGCGGGAGAAGGGCTAGGGATGAGGGGAAGGAAAATAATATTTCATGGTAAACATTAGGCCTAGCAGGCGAAGACTCAACCAAGAAATTATTGAGTTTTTTCTCACCATAATTTATTATGTCTTCGCTTACTTATTTAGGAAGTAAGGTGTATCACAAGCTGTCAAGTAGAACGCTCACCAGTACACTGGCTAGCAGACGACTTGCATGGCCGCAGATGGCTAGTAGACTCACGTCGAACACTCCTGCGATGATGGTATCATATATCATATCTGACATTCGTGGCCGACATCATATAGATGTTGTGAATGCGTATTTAAGTACGTTTGTTAAGCCCGGATTGGGAATCGGATGGCCACAGTCCTTTACCTTTCCGGGTTTTGCAATTTAAGGCTCAATATGATGAACTCAGAAAATCAATGGTTTCGGAGTCGTGGCTACTTACATTTTGATTCTCCAGTAAAATTACGGAAAGCATGTCAAATTGTCAAATCTCCCCTTAATGTTGCCCAACATGCTTTTTTTCCTCTAATCAAGTACAATATACAAAGCCTTAAAATATCAATAGACAAAGATGGTAATGTTCAAAAGAAAATAAAAACAAGACCAATCTCATACGCATCACATATCGACTCTCACATTTACTCTTACTATGCAGGGTTACTCTCTGATTTATATGAAAAAGCTCTCTCTGAGTCGCAATTAGAAGAATCTGTACTTGCTTTCAGATCTCTTGGGAAAAGTAATATTGATTTTGCTAACATTGCCTTTGAAAAAATAAAGGCTCATGGTGATTGCACTGCAATCGCGATGGATATATCTGGTTTCTTTGATAATTTAGATCATGAAATACTCAAATCAATGTGGTGCAAATTACTCCAAGAACACTCATTACCAAATGATCATTTTAATATATACAGGTCTCTAACTAAATCATCTGTGGTCAATAGAGACCTATTGTATACAGCACTTAAAATATCGAGAAACAATCCCAAAGCTGCAGGATTAAGACTTTGCAATATAAAAACATTCAGAGAGAAAGTTCGAGGTCTTGGGTTAATAGAAACCAACTCGACTGGAAGAGGCATACCACAAGGAACATCTATAAGTGCTCTTCTGTCTAATATATACATGCTAGATTTCGACAAGAAAATAAAAGACATAGTGACATCTATTTCAGGAGAATACTATCGTTACTGTGATGATATGCTTTTTATCATCGACAGTGATAAAACCCGTGAATTAATCTCTCTGGTAACACAAAGTATCTCCGAGCTAAAAATAGAAATAAATGATAAAAAAACTGAGATTAGAACTTTCCATACATGCCGTGGGGTTCAAAAATGTGACAAGCCACTACAGTACTTAGGCTTTATTTTTGATGGTGAAAGAAAGCTACTTAGATCGGCGGCACTAGCTAGGTTTTCGGGCAGAATGAAAGCTGGGGTTAGGTTAGCTAAAAAGACGCATCAAAAATCCAACCTTATTGAAGAGAAAAATGGTGTAGCGAAAACACCACTATTTAAGAAGAAAATTTATGAGCGTTACTCGCATTTAAGCAAGCGAAATTTCATCACATATGGCCATAAAGCGGCAAATATAATGGGTTCTAATGCGATTAAAAGGCAATTAAAACCTCTTTGGGGGCGACTGCTCAAAGAGATGAATGAGCAATAATTTTCCACTCCTAAAAACATACGTTGACGGCGGCAACTCCCTTTACCGCCGCCATCAATCACTCCCCCAACCTCTCCGCCAATCCGGAATAACGTTCGGTCTTTTTCCGTACCGCTTGTGCCAACAGGGCGCGATCGCCGTAGAGATCGAGTTTCGCCTTGGCGCGGGTGATGCCGGTATAGACCAGCTCGCGGGTCAACAGCGGGCTGGGGCTGTCGGGCAGCACCAGCACGGTATGGGCAAACTCCGAGCCCTGGGATTTGTGGATGGTCATGGCGTAGACCGTCTCGTGGGGCGGCAAGCGGCTGGGCAACAGGGCACGCAGGGTGCCATCCGGCTGCTCAAACCATACCTTTAACCGGCCAGTTTCGTCGGGCAGGCAGAGCCCCATATCACCGTTGTAGAGGCCGACCCCGTGGTCGTTGCGCACCACCATTACCGGGCGACCGGCATACCAGTCGCCATCGCGGGCGATCAGGCCAGCCCGTGACAGGGCCAGTTCGAGCCGCTCGTTTAGCCCCAGCACGCCGAACGGGCCATCGCGCAGGGCGCAGAGGATCTGGAAGCTGTTGAATGCCTTGAACACGGCGGCAGGAGCTTCCCCCGCGCGGGCCGCCTTCAGATAGCTGCCGTAACCGGCTACCCCCTGAGCAATCAGGGCGTCGTAGGCCTCTCCCGCCCAGGGGTGCAGGCTGATATCGGCGAATCCTGCGCCCCAGACTGATTCCACCGCCGTGGCATCGCCGCTGTTGCAGGCGCGCGCCAGCTGACCGATGCCCGAATGCTGATCAAAGCGCCAGCTCTTGGAGAGCAAGCAGAGGCTGTCGCGCACCGGCGCCCCTGCGGGCGAGCCCTGCAAGCGGTAGCCGGTCTGGCGGGATAGCCACTCCGCCTGCGCCGGGCTGATGCCCTGTTCGATAAAGCTGCAGATATCGCCGAGCACGGCCCCCGCCTCCACCGAGGCGAGCTGATCCTTGTCGCCGAGCAGGATCAGGCGGGCGTGGCTGGGCAGCGCATCGAGCAGGCGAGCCATCATCGGCAAATCGACCATGGAGGCCTCATCCACCACCAGCAGGTCGAGGTGCAGCGGGTTGCCCGCGTGGTGGCGGAACTGGCTGCGCCCCGGAATGACCCCGAGCAGCCGGTGCAGGGTGCCCGCTGCGGTGGGGATCGCTTCCACCCATTCGGGGGGCAGATCGAGGGCCTGCAGGGCAGAGCCGATACTCTCGGTGAGGCGCGCCGCCGCCTTGCCGGTGGGGGCCACCAGCCGGATCGCCGGGGCCTTACCCGCTTGCAGGCCGGTCTCCACCAGAATGGCGAGCAGTTTGGCCACCGTGGTGGTCTTGCCGGTGCCGGGGCCGCCGGAGATCACCGCAAAGGGGCGCGCCGCCGCGGTGGCCGCCGCCAGCTTCTGGCCGTTGCAGCAGAGCGCCTCGGGCACCAGCGCATCCAGCTTGCTCAGGTCGCTCGCCGCCTGGGCGCTGGCCAGCAGCCCTTCGATAGCGGGCCAATCCACCTCGTTCGGGAACACCAGATCCAGATACTTCTCGATAAAGTGGCGGGCCGAGAAGTCGGGGGCGAGGCGGGCCTTGAGCAGCGCCGCGAACACCAACCCATAGTCGCGGGCAAACAGCCGCGACAGGGCCGGGGCAATCTCCGGCCATTCGGCTCGCTCGCTCAGGGCGCGCAGATGGCGGGCCACCCCCTGCTCGTGATCGTGGTAGCGGGTGAGGTAGAGCCGCCCGTGCCACAGCCGCAGCGGCCAGCGCGGGGCAGGCCCCTCATCCTGTTCGGTACCAACCAGGGGGGTGGCCGCAAACAGGGCGGGCCAGCGGGCAGGATCCGCCAGATCCCCCAGCAGATCCCGGCTCTGTTGGGGATCCAGCCCGAACGGCCGCAGTGATCCGGTAGCGAGCATCTCCAGCGGCAGACAGACATGGCCGCGCCCCAGCTCGAAGCAAGTGAGCGCCGCCCCCAGCACCAGCTCGGGGCTGCCGCCAAGGTCGGCCACCAGCCTGGCAAATTGCAGATCCAGCTGGCGGATGCGGCCAGCCAGCGCCAGTGTTTTGAGCCGTTCAACCATCATTGCGCTGGTCGCGGTGCTGATCATGGTGCCGCTCATGCCTCTACCTCGTTAAATGCTTGGGATCCCGCTGCTGGCAGCTCACTGCCTTCGCTAAACAACTTATCCAGCCCCAGCACCAGCTCACGGCTCGGGCGGGTATGGAAAATGCCCCCCTGCGGCATGCCGCGCAGGAACAGATAGAAAACGCCACCAAAGTGCTGCTCGAAGTCGTAACCCGGCAGGCGCAGGGTGAGCAGCCGGTGCAGCGCCAGCGAGTAGAGCTGGTATTGCAGGTCGTAGCGATGCTCCGCCATCGCCCGCTCCAGCGCCGGACGGCTGTAATCGGCAGGGCTCATGCCGAGGTGGTTCGATTTGTAGTCGAGCAGATACCAGCGCCCCTGCCACTCGAACACCAGGTCGATAAAGCCCTTGAGCATCCCCTGCACGGTGGCAAAGCTGAGCGGCTTGTTGCCCCGCGACAGCGGATCGTGCTGCTGGCAGAGGGCGGTCAGCGCCGGTGCCGTCACCCGCCCCATGGGCAGGAAGAACTCCAGCTCCACCTGTTTGCGCTCGGGGGCCAGATCCCGCAGCCGCACCGGATCACCAAAGCCGGTATCGAGCGGAGTATCGAGCACCGCTTCGACCTGCTGTTGCAGCACAGGGGCCCAGCTCTCGTCGAAGCCGTCTTGCAGCAACAGACTGGCGATATGCTCTGCCAGCGGCTCGCCCTCGGCGCTCTGAAAGTCGATGGTCTCGAACAGGCTGTGCAGCAAGGTGCCGGGGCGCGCCCCTTTCGGGAAGGTGAAGATGGAGGGCTGGGGTGCCTCGTCCGGTTGCTCGGAAACCAGCGCAGCCGCCTCGGTCACCACCTCGTCATCGAAGCCGGGATTGGCCAAGACCCCCTTGCTGTGGCCGTGCCCCTGCGCCGCCAGCCCGGAGTAGGAGCTGATCCACCAGTCCCGCTCAAGAGAGCCGCCAAAGTGGCGCACCTGCGGCTCGCCCAACTGCTCCTCCTCTGGCGGCAGCGGGGCCGGACGGGTGAGCGAGGGCTCACCGACGGCCACCCCGGGCAGCGCCTGAGACAGCTCGGTGAGGGCGGTCGCCAGGGTTTCGGCGTCCCCCTCTTCCCCCTTTTGCAGCAGGTAGCCGATGGCGGTGTGGTGCAGGTCGGTCTTCTCCGACTTGCCCGCCCCCGCCCGCACCGGCGCCAACCCCAGCCAGGTGGCGTAGACGCCCCGGGTCAGGGCCACATAGAGCAGCCGCAAATCTTCGGCAAGGCGCTCCCTGTCCGCTTCGGCGAGCGACGAGTCGGCGCCGGTCAGATCGAGAATGGTGCGATTGCCCGCCTCGTCCGCCTCGTGATAGAGCGGGGTCTCGGCGGTTCTGTGGCTGCAGATAAAGGGCAGGAACACCAGCGGGTACTCCAGCCCCTTGGATTTGTGGATGGTGACGATCTGCACCAATTTCCGCTCGGATTCGAGGCGCAGTACCTGCTCCGCATCCTGCCCGTTGGGGCGGCTCACCGCCTCCCCAAGCCAGCGCAGCAGGGCATACTCCCCATCCAGCTCGCTGCTCACCTGTTGCAGCAGCTCGCCAAGATGGAGGAAGTTGGTCAGCCGCCGCTCGCCATAGGGGCTCGCCAAAAGCGAAGAGGCGAGATTGCGCCGGTGCAGCAGGGCCCGCAGCATCGCCAGCACGCCGCGGCGGTGCCAGATCTTGCGGTACTCCATAAACTCCTGCACCGCGCTCTCCCACGCCCGCTCGTCGCTGGCCAGCCCATCGAGCGCCTTGGCGTCGAGATCAAACAGCCCGGTCGCCAGCGCCGCCCGCAGGCTGCGCTCTTCGCTCGGGTTCTGGCAGGCGTGCAAAATCAGCAAAATCTCCCGCGCCTCCACCTGCTCCAGCACGCTCTCGCGGTTCGACAGATAAACGGAGGCGATGGCGAGGCGCGCCAGCTCCTGCTGCACCAGTTTGCCCTCGGCGCCGGTACGCACCAGCACGGCGATATCCCCGGCCTTCAGCGCTTTGTCACCGATCAGCGCCTTGCCCTCGCGGGCCAGGGTCAGCAGGCGGTGGATCTCGGCGGCGGTGGCGCGGGCCATCTTGCTCTGGTAATCCCCCCGATTGAAGGTGGGCTGGCCGGTCAGCTGCCAGCAATGGAGCACAGGGGCGGTAACGCCATCGAGCTGCAGCGCCTTGCTCTTGCCCTGCGCCTCCACCGGCAGGAAGGGGATATCCGCCTCGTAGATAAAGGGATCCTTGGCCCGCTCGAACAGGCCGTTGACCGCCCCCACCAGAGCACTGCTGGAGCGCCAGTTGCGCCCGAGGGTGTAGTGGGCGCTCACATTTCGCCGCGCCTGAATGTAGGTAAAGATGTCGGCGCCGCGAAAGCCGTAGATGGCCTGCTTGGGGTCACCGATCATCAACAGCGCCGTGTCTGTGTGGCCGCCGTAAAGCCGATGGAAGATGCGGTACTGCTGGGGGTCGGTATCCTGAAATTCATCGATCATCGCCACCCGGTAGGTGGCGCGAATCCGCTCGCAGAGCCGCTCGCCAAGGCTGGAGCCGAGCGCCCCGTCGAGATCTTTGAGCAGGTCATCGAACGAGAGCTGATGGGCTTGGCGCTTGCTCGCCTGCATCCGGCTGCGCACTACTTTGGCCGCCCGTTGCAGGATCAGATCCCGAATACCGGGGCGACTCGCCAGCAGTTCATCGATTTGGCTGAACAGCGGCAGGGTCGGCACAGCGCCCCCCTTCTTGAGGTTCTCCTCCAGCACTGTCTGGCCGAAGCGCTCCAGCTCCTTGGGGATGGCGTAGCCACTGCTTTCGTCCTGTGCCCAGTCGCTTATCTTGGCAAGCCACCCTTCGTAGTTCTTGCCGGTGTAGCGGCTTACTTGCCCGTCGGTCTGGCGGCGGATCTCGTCCATCTGCGCCAGCCATTCACTCTTCACCGCCGCGATGCGGCTCATGGCGGCCTGATGGCGGGCGGCGAGGGTCTCGTCCCCCAGTGCGGGGTGGATCTCCAGCTCGCTGTTGTCGAGCCAGCTGCCCATCTCCCGCAGCAGGGCGGCGGGGCTCGGCCAGAGCGCGCGCACCGCGCTGGCGAGGGCTTTATCCACCGGATAGAACTCGGATCGCCAGTAGTCGCTCACCGCCTGCAGCCTGAGCTGGCTGTCGTCGGTGAGAAATTCGGTTTCAAAGAGGGCGCCGGATTCGAAGGCGTTCTGCTTGAGCATCCGCTGGCAGAAACCGTGGATGGTAAAGACCGCCGCCTCGTCCATCTGGCGCTCGGCGGCCAGCAGGCGACGGGCCGCCAATTCGTGATCGTCCACCTCGTCCAGCAGTTGGGCCAGCAAATCATCCTTGCTCTCACCGCGCATAAAGGCGAGGCGCGCCTCGTGAATGCGACCGCGGATCCGCCCGCGCAGCTCGGCGGTGGCGGCTTCGGTAAAGGTCACCACCAGAATTTCGGTCACCGAGAGCGGCCGCTCGTGGGCGCTCGGCTGACCAGAATCGGCCCCCTCCTCAATGAGCGGGCCGTGGCCCAGCAGCAGGCGCAGGTAGAGACCGGCGATGGTGTAGGTCTTGCCGGTACCGGCGGAGGCTTCGATCAGTCGTTCACCATGGAGGGGAAAACGCAGGGTATTGAGCGGGTTAGCCATTATTTCAGCTCCTCCAGGATCTTGAGCAGCGGGGTCAGGTGTTCGCGGGCCAGCGCCTGCAACTGACCAAGCACCTCGTCATCGAGTTCGGGGAAGCAGCGGGCGACGTAAGGATCTTGCCCCTCCCCATTGATCATCCAGCCGCCGTTGAAACGGGTGAGTGCCGCCTTGTCGGCCGCCTCCGGCTTGTCGGGATCCTTCTCGATCGCCTTGAGCCAATCCCAGGCGGTGTTGGGGAAGAAGGGCAGCGGTCGCTTCATCCCCTGCGCCCAACAGGCCACCAGCGCCGCCAGCTTGGGGCGCGCCTCGTCGGCAGCGAGAACAGGCAGGCGCAGACTCTGTTTGGCATCGAACAACAGGGTGTCGCCGGGGGCGCCGCTCAATGAGAGGCAGAGATGCTGGATCCAGCCCAGCAGCAGATCCTTGCCGTTGAAGCTGCCGGGTTTGACCACCAGCAAGCGCCCCTTCTGGGTGTCGATCCACCCTTGCAGCTGGCCCTGAGTGAGGGAGATATCGATCTCCACCGCCTGCTTTTCTGCCTCATTGGCTGCCACCCAGGGCCGCAGCCGATCCGCCAGCTTGCCCATCTGCTCGTCCAGATCCTCCAGCAGCAGGCTGCCGAACCACCCTTGCGGCAGCAGGCCGGTAAGCTGCAGCCGCTCGCGACGCACGGCACTGTCCCCCTGTGCTAGGTGAGCATCGAGCAGCAGGTCTTTCAGCTGATAATGTTGCAGGCCGTCCAGCTCGAACGGTTCGCTCTCCTCGATGTTGGCCTCGTTCAGCTCAAACCACACCTTGAGACGGCGGTTGAGGAAATATTTGGTGGGCTGGCGATAGAAGCGCAGCAGCTCCGCCAGCTCCAGCCCCTGCTCCTTGCCCCATTCGGGAGGTAAAGGCAGCTCGCCGCTCTGGAAGTTGGCCGCGCCGCGCACCGGATTGAGGGCAGGCAACCAGTCGGCAGCATAGGTAAAGAGGCGCGAACCCGGCTCCGGATAGAAGTAGTTGCGGCTGTAGGGGGTGAGCGGATGCGCCACCATCAGATGGTTGAGCAGCCGCTTGCCGGAGGTTTCGTCGTCCAGATCCTCATCCCCCGCCAGCACAAAGCCCTGCCGCACATAGTCGATCAGCTCCGCCAGCAGCACCGAGGGCACCTTGTCGCTGTTGTCCTGCGCGCTGAAACCCTGATAACTGATATAGAGCCCCTGCTGGGCACTGAGCAGCGCCTCGAGGAAGAGGTAGCGGTCGTCATCGCGGCGGGAGCGATCCCCGCGCCGCGACGCCACCGCCATCAGATCGAACCCCATGGGGGCCAGGGTGCGCGGGTAGACGCCGTCGTTCATGCCGAGCAGGCAGACCTGCTTGAAGGGGATGGAGCGCATCGGCATCAGGGTGCAGAAGTTGACCTGACCGGCGAGGAAGCGCTGGCTGGAGCGGGACTCCCCCAGCACGCTACCGAGGTAATCCTGCAACAGGTCGGCGGTAATGGGCTGCTCGAAACGGGCCTCGCCAAGCCGGGTCTGCCACTCAGCCAGCTGGCTGCGAATGAGCTGGAGCTGACGCTCTTCATCCTCGTCGGCCAGATAGAAGCGCTCCAGCAGTGCCAGCAGGCAAGCGTTCCACTCCGCCAGCGGCTGGGCCTGTTGCAGGCGGGGCAGGAATTCGGCCAGCGAATCGACAAACCAGGCGAGCTTGCCGAGCGCCAGCCCCTGCTGACCCTCGATGTCGGCGTAGGGCAGGATGCCCGCCACCGGCTCGCCATCCCCCATGGCAAAGCCGAGCAGCATGCGGCGCAGGCCGAACAGCCAGCTGTTGCCGGACATGGGCGGCAGATCGAAACGGACTGGGTAACCGTCATCCAACCCCCAGCGGATGCCGGTCTCCTGCACCCAGACCCGCAGCTGGTTGAACTCGTCGTCATCCAGCTCGAAACGGCGCAGCGCGGCGGGCACCTCGAGAATGGCGAGCAGCTCCCCTGCCCCGAAGCGGGCGTTGGGCAGCTTGAGCAGGGCGAGGAAGCTTTGCAGCAGCGGACTCTCCTGACTCGCCGCCCGATCCGAGACCGCAAACGGGATCTGGCCGCGCGCGCCAAACACCGCCTGAATATAGGGGCCGTAGCTGTTCACATCCGGCATCATCACCACCACATCTTTCGGGGTGAGGGACGGGTCCTGCTCGAACAGCGCCAGCAGCCGGTCGTGCAGCACCTCGAGTTCGCGCATCGGGCCGTGGCAGGCGTGGATCTGCAGGGATCCATCCGCCGGATCGATGGGGCTCTTGTGATGGCTGCTGTCGAGATCGAACTGACCGGCGCCTCGCTCGGCCAGCTCCAGCACATCCTTCTGGATGGCGCGCAGCAGGCTGACATTGCCCTTGCCATCCACTTCGTCGATATCGACGAACGCCTCGATTTGCGGCACCTCCAGCTCCATCAGCTGATGCAGATAGTCGCGCCCCAGCTTGCCCATGGAGGCGAGCAGCGGGTTGGCGGGGCCTTGCAATGTCTCGATATCGGTGCCGGGTTTGAGCTTGTTTTCGAGGCGTGCCAGCGTCTTGCGATCCAGCAGATCCCCCCAGTAGTAGCGACAGGGGTTGGTGACAAACAGGTGCACCTCCACCTCCGGCCGGCTGCCGAGGGCCAGCAGCGCCTCCACATAGCGCGGCGGCAGCGCCGAGATGCCGAACACAAAGACCCGCTGTGGCAGCTTGCCCGGCAGATCGGCGGTACGCGCCAGCTCGTGGATAAACTCCTCGTAGAGGTTGGCGCGGTGGTAACCGCTCGGAGAGAGCGCCAGGGTGCGAGCCACCAGCTCGCGCCACAGTTCGGGCTGCCAGTCCTGACCGCTCACCCCGGCCAGCTCCTGACTCAATCCTTCCCCCTCTTCCCAACGGGCGATCCAGTCCGGCCGGTAGACCAGATACTGGTCAAAGAGATCCGCTACCTTCTGGCAGAGCTGCCACAACCGCACCTGCTCGGGCTCCTGGGCAGGATCCTCCTCATCTCCCCCGCCCAGATAGGCGGCGAGCGGGGCAAAGGCGGGGCGCTCCAGCAAGGCAGGCAGAATGGTCATCAGCTGCCAGCTCATGGATCCCTTGTTGTAGGGACTCTGGCGCGGTACATCCGCCAGCACCCGGGTGAACATCTCCCAGATAAAACTGGCGGGCAGCGGAAAGTCGATATTGGCGGCGATGCCGAAGGCCTTGGCCAGCTCCAGCTTGAGCCACTGGGCCATGCCCGGACTCTGCACCAGGATCTGCTCCCGATCGAAGGGGTGAGAGAGGGGGACCTGCCGGATGCGGCTCACCAGCAGCTCTTTGAGCAGATCCAGCTGATTGGAGTGGTAGAGGGTAAACATGAGCAATTCCCGCCTGTGGATGAGAGGGGGCGAGGGAAAAGGCGAGCCATTTCCGTCACTTTACAAGAGAGGGAATTGTCGGGGATCGGGGGGGAAGATGCAAAAGGCTCTTGTGGCCAGCAGGCGGGTAAACCGCTGAACCATGAGGGGCGCCGCAGATTTGGCGCGCCGCCTCACCTATCCGGAAAACGCAGACAGAAAAAAGCCGGTGCAGTTGCACCGGCCAAAAGGCATTGGAAAACTTGACTCTTCAAGGCATTACCAGTTTTTGCCGAGACGGGCATCCAGACTGAAAGCCCCTGCTCCGGCCGCCGCCAGCGCCAGGAAACCACCGGCAACGGAGACGTTCTTCATAAACATCAGCATCTGCATCTGTTCGGCAGGCTGATAGTGGAAAATAAAGGCAGCCATCAGGGTGAAACCGGCCAGCAGCACGGAGAGGCTGCGGGTAAAGAGACCCAGCACGACGGCAAGGCCACCGCCCAGCTCAAGCAGGATCACCAACGGCAACATAAAGCCGGGTACACCCATCGCTTCCATATAGCCCTGAGTACCGGCATAGCCGCCGATCTTGCTCCAGCCCGCCATTACGAACATCAGCGCCAGCAGTACACGACCCGCCAGCAGCGCTACATCTTTCATCTTATCCATTTCATATTCCTCGTTTGTGTCACATCACCGCTGACTGCTTCAGGGTAGGTCAAATAACAGAGCTTGGCTGGCACTGGTCGCAAACAGCTCCCACCGGTATTCATCACGACTGAGTACCCCGTCGCCGGGTCGGGCAGCCAGACCGTTGGCGGCAAGCTCCCCTGAAATCATCTGCAGGTAACCGTGTCGGCCAGCCAGTGCCCATTCGAGCGTCTCGCCCGGGGCCAGTTCCAGCCGCCATACGCGGGCCTGTTGGCGGATCCGCAGCGATCCCGCCTCGCCATCCGGTGACGCCACCAGCGTCATGCCCGGTCTGGACTCGATCTTCTTCTGCTGATATCCGGGTGGCGTGCCGAACTCGTTCGGCTCGATCCAGATCTGCAACAGGGAGAGAGGATCCGTCTGCGAGGGGTTGTACTCGCTGTGGCGGATCCCGCTGCCTGCGCTCATCAGCTGGAAATCCCCTGCCGGGATCTGCTCGGCATGGCCGAGGCTGTCCTTGTGCTCTATGGTGCCTTGCAGCACGCAGGTGAGGATCTCCATATTGGCGTGAGGGTGGGTGGCGAATCCGCCACCCGGCGCAACCAGATCCTGATTGATCACCCGCAGTACCGAGTGCCCCATCCACTCCGGGTCATAGTAGTGACCGAAGGAGAAACTGTGGCGCGCGTCCAGCCAGCCAAAGTTGGCCTTGCCCCGCGCTTCTGCGGCTCTCAATTGCATCATGGTCTGCTCCTCACCTACCGGGACGGTTGATTAACGCTGTTTGCCGCTACCGATGCCGAACGGAATACGGTATTCGCTGCTCTGGTCAGCCAGGCTGACAGTCAGGTTGCCCTGGGTACGGCTCGGGATCCGCACCTGCTGGGTGCCTGTCAGGTTGGCGTGGACTGATGCCAGCAGATCGCCAGACTCGTCACGCACTTCCAGCATCGGATTGGCTTTGCCATCCATTGCGGCAGTGGCGTTCCAGTTCACAAACAGCACACCGGGCATGGAATTGAAGTCAGCCGGTACGGAAGCCTGGGCGAAACCTGTGGTCATCAGGCCTGCAACGGCCAGCATCTTGATTACGTTTTTCATGTTCATTCACTCTCTTGTTTTATATGTCATTGCCAAGGCCTTTTCGGCCAGAATCAATGCATCCATGCAAGAGGTTATTCAAATAGTGTGTTGTTCTTTCACCGACATCAGACAGACCGATTTGGTGTGTCACAGTGCGGAACTACCCGCATATTTGGCCGCTCGACGTTCCTGCCTAAGCGTTGATTGAATATTAAAGTGACATGACCTAACTTGTTAGCGAGATAAACTGGCAAACATATTCAAAAAAATTGAAGGTGAGGAATGGCCAAGGAATCGAACAAGGAGCGGGCGCTGACCCTGGAGGCAATCCGGGTGCTGGACGCCATCGACCGCCGCGGCAGCTTTGCGGCGGCGGCCGACGAGCTGGGCAAGGTGCCCTCGGCATTGAGCTATACGGTGCAGAAGCTGGAAGACGAACTGGATGCCATGCTGTTTGACCGCAGCGGCCACCGCACCAAGTTCACCCCGGCCGGACGCATGCTGCTGGAGCGCGGCCGGGTGCTGCTGGAGGCAGCCGAGCATCTGGTAGGCGAGACCCGGGCGCTGGCCCGTGGCTGGGAGACCGACATCACAGTCGCCGTCGATGCGCTGGTCCCGGTGCAGGCCCTCTACCCCTTGGTGGAGAAGCTGGCCGAGCAGACCGATACCCGACTGCGGCTGCGGGCCGAGGTGCTGGCGGGTAGCTGGGAGTGTCTGGAAGATGGTCGCGCCGACCTGCTGATCTCCTCCATCAACCCGGACATCATGATGACCGGCATCAAGCATCAGGTGCTGAAAGAGGAGGTGATGCTCTATGTCGCCCATCCCGATCATCCGCTGCATCAGGAGCCCGAACCCTTGGCCGACGAAACCCTGCGCCGCTACCGCGCCATCGCCGTCGCCGATACCGCGCTGCGCAAACCGGTGCTCACCTACCGCCTGCTGGACAAGCAGCCGCGCCTCACCGTCAGCACCATGACGGAGAAACGGGATGCCCTGCTGGCAGGGATCGGCGTCGGCACCATGCCACAGAGCTGGATTGAGGAGGACATCCGGGCCGGACGACTCAAGGTGATCAGCCCCGAATATCGCCATCAGCTGCAGGTCGTGCTGGCCTGGCGGCGAGACACCATGGGCAAGGCCAAAAGCTGGCTGGTGCGGGAGATACCAAAACTGTTTGCGGCTGGTGAAAAATGAGACACAGTTAACAGACAGCTCAATAGCTGCCTCACTTGACACCCAGCTCTTTTATTGGTTCCATAGCCGCCTCATTTGAACCAATGGAATCTGTAAAAAATGAAAAAGAGTTTGCTGGTAGCCCTCACCACCCTGCCCCTATTTGCCAATGCTGGCCTGATGGACTCGCTGACCGACAGCGTCACCAGCAGCGTCAAGGATGCAGCCAATACCGCAGTATCCAGTGCAGTGGACAGCGCATCCAACGAAGCCATCAAGAAGGCACTGGATATCAAGGAAGGCGGCTCCAACAAGCAGGCTATTAAAGAGAAGCTGGGCGCTCCTGCCACCACCAAGACCGAATCCGGTCTGGAAGTGTGGACCTATGATCTGGATGCCCTGAAAAAGGCCTCTCCGCTGCTGGCAGAAACCACCAAAACCCTGCTGAAAGATACCGACGCAGCCAAGAAGAACGTCGTTATCAAGTTCGAAGGTGATACCGTCAAGAAAGTAGACCTGACCGACAAGGCTCAGGGCTAAGTTCGCTCGGCCGGTGGAGTGGGCTGAACACCCGTATCGGCGCAGATAGCAAGAGGGAGAGCACCGGGCTCCCCCTCTTTCATTATCGGTTTGTTACACCTTGAAGCGATGCACCAACGCCACCAGCTGGCGATTGGACTCCAGCAGGGTGGCCGAACTCTGTTCGGTATTCTGACCGTTATCCACCAGCAGATTGACCATGTCGCGGATCGTGACCATGTTGCGGTTAATCTCTTCGGTCACCCGGCTCTGCTCCTCTGCCGCAGTCGCAATCTGGGTACCCAGATCGTTTATTTGCACCACGGCATCCGCCATCTTGTCGAGCCCGCCTGTCACCTGCTCGGTATTCTCGGTCGCCACCTGACAGCTCTGCTTGGTGTGCTCCATGGCCACCACGGCTTCGGCCACCCCCTGCGTCAACCGGGAGAGCATGCTCCCCACCTCGGCAGTGCTATTCTGGGTTCTCGCCGCCAGTGCGCGCACCTCATCAGCAACCACGGCAAAACCGCGCCCCTGCTCACCGGCCCGCGCCGCCTCGATGGCCGCGTTGAGTGCCAACAGGTTGGTCTGGGCAGCAATATCGCCGATCACGCTGAGTACACTGCTGATCTGGCGAGCATCTTCCTGCATCCCCAATACCTTGGTCGCAGCAAGATCCACTTCATCGATCAGCGCCGCCACACTGGCAGAGGCCTGACCCACTACCTGACGGGACTGAATCGCCTGACCATTGGCAGACTCGGTAAAGCTGGCGGAATCGCTCGCGTGGTGCGCCACACTGTCGGCAGTGGAGCTGAGCTCGGTCAGGGCTGTCACTATCTGATCGGTCTCGGCGGCATGCTCACCGAGAATGCGTCTGGCCTGCCCCGTCTGCTGATCCAGCTGGGCCAATTCACGGGTAATCAGCTCTGTGGTCTCGGTCACCTGCAACATCATCTGCTGCAGATAGGCGATAAAGCGGTTCACCGATTGAGCGATATGGTCCAGCTCATCGTGCCCCTTGACCCGGATCCGGGCAGTCAGATCAGCATCTCCGGCCGAGAGCGCATCGATGTTCTGCTTGAGGGTGTCGAGTCGACTGCCCAGCTGCTTGATGGCCATCAACATCAGCGCAAACAGCAGCACCACTAGCGGTAGCTGGATCGCTGCCAGCGTCTTGAGCACCTCCTGACTGTCGTGGGTAAGGGTGCTGGTTGGCAGCGCCGCCGCCAACAGCCAGGGGGTTCCTTCGATGGGTTGCATCAGCAATGTCTGCTCTTCACCCAAATCCTGAAAGGTAGTGCGCTGCAACGCGGCGCCATTACCTTGCCCCAGCAGGCTGGCGATGGCGCTGGCAAAGGGATAGTCCCCGTGAGATGAGAGGTTGCCCAGCACCACATCCCCAGTCAAACGACCATTCTTGCTGAGGATCTTGCCATCGGCCTCGACGATCATCACCTGACCACCGATCTCCTGCTCTTTTTTGGCGACCAGATCATTGAAGAAACCCAGCGTCACATCGATGGTGGACACCCCGTAAAGGGAACCGTCACGATAGATCCCCATGGCACAGTTGGTGCGCGGCTGTTGGCTGGCACCATCCTTGTAAGCCGCCGCCCAGACACACATGCCTTTCGCCGCCTGCTGCCCGGCTCTGTGCCAGGGCTGCTCGAAATAGTTGGGCGCCTCGGCCGAGTTCCAGTAGGTGTTGGGGATCAGCTTGTTGGCACCATCCCGATGAAAGAAGGTACTGAACTTGATGTGACCGGCTTCCCGCTGATCCGGCATCGGCCAGATGCCGCCACCAAACACCATGGCATTGCCATATTGATCGATCAGAGCAGGGAGAACAGCATCGATTTGCTCACTCGGCAGTTGGGCAACCAGCTGAGTGATACTGCGTGACTGGCTCTGCACCCCGTTGAGCTGATCGCGAATGTCGGTCGCAATCTCGCTGACCCGCAGCACCAGATTCTGCTCACCCGCCCGTTGCAGCTCGGGTTTGACCCATAACTGGATGCCGATTACGGTCAGCACACAGACCGCCACCATGAATCCCAGAAAAACGGCGGTATATCGCCCCTTGATTGTCCCCAGATCCCAACCCATACCCTCTCCTGTTTTCGGCCACTGCTAACTGCAGCTTGTTATATGAGCGGGCATTATCTTGCAATTCGCTCACGGCGCGTTTGCCATCGCTCACATAAGCGACAGTAAGATAAGGATTCGAGCGAAAATGGATCGATACGATCACAAAAAGGGTGGCCTCGGCCACCCTTGGGTTGATAACAGCTGGTGCTGTTACTGGTTCGCTTCGGCGAACTGCTTCATCGCTTCGGCGTGCTTGGTCATGCCGGCGGCACGCTCGTTGAGCTTCTTGATGAACTCCGCCTTCTTGGCAGGATCTTCAATGCGGTCATAACGTTGCTGCAGGTTGGCCTGGATCTGCTCCGGGGTCATGTTCTGCATGCGGGCCATCTTGTCGTGGCGACCACCGTGGTGTTTGCCACCCATCATGCCGCCGCCGTCCATCGGGCAATCCACCATGGCACCGGGCTGTCCGGTGGGGGCTGCTTCACTGGCTGCATAGGCACCCAGCGGCAGGCCAAGGATCAGGGTGGCGGTCAGCAGGGTTTTGGTCAGCTTTTTCATGGTCTATCTCCTGTAGGGATGATTCGGGTTCGGCTCTCTCGCCTTGCCCTCAAGTAAACACCCGACCGGTGTCTGAACTTTGCCAGCATCGCCCTTTTTTGTAGCAGAGTGTGGCATCGTGCGGATCTGGCACACTTTGACACAAACCGTGCAGCGTATTTTCGTATACTCGTGCCAACGCCAAGCAGGGGAGGTATTCATGAACCAGGGCAACACCCACATTCTGGTGGTCGACGATCACAGCGAGATCCGCGATCTCTTGAAACGCTTTCTGGAACAGCACGGCCTGCGGGTCAGTTGCGCCCGGGATGGCAAGGAGATGAAGCGACTACTGGAGGAGCGGGAGTTCGACCTGCTGGTGCTGGACCTGATGATGCCGGGTGAAGATGGTCTGACCCTCTGCCGCGAGCTGCGGGTCAAATCGAACCTGCCCATCATCATGCTGACTGCCATGGGGGAAGAGACCGACCGCATCATAGGGCTGGAGATGGGGGCCGACGACTATCTGGCCAAGCCCTTCAACCCGCGCGAGCTGCTGGCGCGCATCAAGGCGGTGATGCGCCGCACCCAGGCAGAGACCCAACCCGCCGCCGAAACCCTGACCCGGGATCTGCGCTTCGATCGCTGGCTGCTCGACGTCAATCGCCGGGAGCTGGTCGATGAGGATGGGGTGGGCCTGAGCCTCTCCACCGCCGAATTCGATCTGCTCAAGGTGTTTCTCGAACGCCCGCAACGGGTGCTGAGCCGGGATCAACTGCTGGATCTGGCCCGTGGCCGCGAGGCGGTGGCCTTCGATCGCGCCATCGATACCCTGGTGAGCCGCCTGCGCCGCAAGCTGGAGCGGGATCCCAAGAACCCGGAGCTGATCAAGACCATCTGGGGTGGCGGCTATATGTTCTCCGCCGACGTGACGCAGGTTTAAGCAGTGGGCACCTTGCGACGACTGTGGGCACGGATGTGGCCCAAGGGGCTGACCGGCCAGATCATTCTGGTGGCGCTGGCGGGGCTGATCCTGATCCAGCTGCTCAGCATCCAGATCTACCGCACGGATCGGGAGGAGGCGCTCGGCTTCGTCAACAGCCGCAACGCCATGCAGCGGATCATCTCTGTGGTCAGGCTGCTCTCCCTCTCCCCCCCGTCCCTCTATGACGAGATCCTCAAGGCGAGCCGCAGCGAGACCCTGCTGCTTCGCCTCTCCGACGAACCGCTGCAACCGGATAACCGCAGCCCCCGCTTCGAGCAGCTGGTGCGCTCGCGCCTCAACTACCCCCCCGGCCTCACCGTCGAGATCAGCGCCGAGCTGAAAGAGGATAACCAGCGCAGCAAGGCGTGGGAACATCACGCCCGCATGATGCGGGATCGCAAGGGGCCGCCCCCACCACGGGATATGCGGCTCTATGGCTCCATCGAACTGCCGCAGGGGGGCTGGCTGCAGTTCAGCTCGCTGGTCGACAAGGAGGCGGGCAGCTGGTCGTGGCAGACCACCCTCAACCTGATGCTGGTCGCCAGTCTGGTGATCGGACTGATGGTGCTGCTGTTTCGCCGTGCCACCCGCCCACTCAAGCAGCTGGCAGGCAATGCGGAGCGGCTCGGACGGGGAGAGGATATCGAGCCCTTGAAAGAGGAGGGGCCGACCGAGATCCGCGAATCGATTCAGGCCTTCAACCGGATGCACACCCGGCTAGACCGCTTCGTGCAGGACAGAACCCGGATGCTGGCGGCCATCTCCCACGATCTGCGAACCCCCATCACCAGCCTGCGGCTGCGCACCGAGTTTCTGGCCGATGGCGAGGACAAGGATCGGATCCAGCAGACCCTGCAACAGATGGAACAGATGCTGGCGGCAACCCTCAGCTTTGCTCGCGAGGAGGGGCAGCAGGAGGCCACCCGCGAGCTGGATCTGGTCAGCCTGCTGGTCAGCCTGTGCGATGACTATGCCGATACCGGCCAGCCGGTCACCTGTCTGGCGGAGGGCAAAGAGGTCTACGCCTGCCGGGCCAACACCCTGCGCCGGGTGCTGCAGAACCTGATCGGCAACGCCATCAAATATGCCGGCAGCGCCGAAGTGTCGCTGGAGCGGCGCAAGGAGGAGCTGTTGATCCGGGTCTGCGATAACGGGCCGGGGATCGATCCGGCGCGGCTCGAGGATGTGTTCAAGCCATTCGTGCGGCTCGATGAAGCGCGCAACACCGAGTCCGGCAGTGTCGGGTTGGGGCTCTCCATCGCCCGCACCCTGGTCCATCAGCACGGCGGCGAGCTGACCCTGCTCAATCGGCCACAGGGGGGACTGGAGGCGCGGATCAGCCTGCCGCTGTAAGTAATTACTCTATCCGCCAGCCTTGTCATGGCGCCATTTGCATCATGCAAACTTCATCATTTGAGCGCTTGTTCTTCGATCAGAAAGACGGTGATAATCGGTGACCACGGGACGGTATACGGCAACGGATTGGAGCAAGGATGGCCTTTTCCAGGACAGGAGTCATAGTCAGTATCGGATGGGGGCTCCTGCTACTCGCCCTTGCCCTGCCTGCCTGGGCCAAAGCCCCGGAAGAGCCGATCATCATTACCAACTCCAAAGCCTGGCAGCCCTTCTCCTATATCAATGAGTCGGGCCAGCCGGATGGCCTGCTGATCGATTTGTGGCGTGAATATGCCAGGGTCACCGGCCAGAAGATCGAGTTCAGGCTGGTCGACTGGCAAGGCTCCCTCGACCTGCTCCATGAGGGGAAAGCGGACGTTCACGCCGGACTGCTCTGGTCACCGGAGCGGGACAAACTGTTCGACTATGGCCGGCCTCTCGCCCAGCTCGACTCCCAACTCTTCTTCTCGAGCGAACTGCGCGGCACAGATGTACATTACTACCTGCTCCATGAAACGGTCGGTGTGGTAGCCGGTGGCTACGAGGAATATTACGCCAGACGCTACTTCCCCGGCACCAGACTGCAGACCTTCAATGACAATGACACCCTGCTGGCGGCGGCCTTTCGGGGCGACATAAAAGCCTTTATCGCCGATCTGCAGGTCGCCAACTTCTACATCTATACCTCGGACGATCCCACCCGCTTTATTCCGGTTCGCCACCTCTATACCGACCAGATCCGCTTTGCGGTGAAAAAGGGCGACTTTGCCCTGTTAAACCGGCTGGAAGAGGGGTTCGCCAAGCTCAAAGAGAGCGATCGAGAGCGGATCATCCGCAAGTGGATGCATGTCGAAACCGTCTACCCCATCCATCTCGGTCCCTGGCTACTTCTGGCCGGTGCATTGATCATGGTGGCCTACATAGTGCAATTGCGCCGCGCCGTTGCCAGCCGTACCACCGAGTTGAGCCGCGCCAACGCCAGACTGGAGAAACAAGCCAGTACCGACCCCCTGACCGGCCTGCTCAACCGACGGGCATTCATGCCCGCCATGGAGCAGCGGCTGGCAAGCGGGGAGCCCTGTGCCCTGTTGCTGTTCGATGTGGATCACTTCAAGGAGACCAATGACCGCTTTGGTCATGGCATCGGGGATCTGTTGCTGGAAAAGCTGGCCACGACTGTGACCAACCTGTTGCCCGAAGAGGCTCTACTGGCCCGCATCGGCGGCGAGGAGTTTTGCCTGTTGCTGCCGCTGGCCACATTGGCCGAGACAGAGCAATGGGCCGAGCGTATTTGCCTGGAGAGCAACCGGCAAACCCTGCACACCAGCAGCGGCGAGGTGACCCTCTCCATCAGCACCGGGGCAGTCTGGGTCGCCGCAGAGAGAGAGGCTGATGCCGACCAGCTACTGCGGCAGGCTGACGCCCTCATGTATCAGGCCAAGGGACTGGGACGCAATACCTGGCGAGCCGCCCCCTATCAGGCATAGTCCCCTGACGGACACGCAATAAAAACGGCCGCCATCGGAAGATGGCGGCCGCATGACAGGTTCCCTATCAGAAGTTGTAAGTCACGCCCAGGTTGTAGCGGCGACCATCCAGCACAGTGCCATAGCTGCTGTAATCTACCGTCTTGTCGAACAGGTTGTAGACCCCGGCGGTCAGATCCAGATGCTTGTTGGCCTTGTAGACCAGGCCCATGTCAAAGAAGGTGTAGGAAGGAGTCCCCTCCGCCATCTTGACCCGGCTCAGGTATTCGGAGGTCTCGCCACGGAAGTTGACCCGTGACCAGAGGCTGAGATCCTCGGTGGTTTGCCAGTCAACACTGCCGTTGAACATGTGACGGGGCATCTGGTTGAGGGCATGACCCGCCAGTGGACCACTCTTCTGCTCGGACTGGGTAAAGGTGTAGCTGGAGCTGACCGACCAATCCTCATTGATGGCCCAATCCATCATCCCCTCGACACCGCGCATGTTCGCCTTGTCGACGTTGACCCGATCACTGATGAAGTCATAACTGTGACCATTAAGGGTACAGGCGGGATCACTCTTGCTGGTGCAGCGACGCACTTCGGAGATCTTGTTCTTGAAGTCGGTGTTGAACAGGGTAACCCCGGCGTTGAAGCCCTGATGACCGTTCCACAGCAGGCCGATCTCTTCACTCACGCTGGTCTCGGGTTTGAGATCAGGATTACCGACCAGCATACCATCCAGGCTGCCACCACCGGTGACCTGACCCCAGTTGGCCGCCGACATTCGCAAGTCAGGAGAGCGGTAACCGGTCGATACGCCTCCTTTCAGGGTCCAGCTATCATCCAGATGCCAAACGCCGTAGAGGCGCGGGCTCCAGTGAGAGCCGTAATTTTGATCCCGATCCATGCGGGCGCCACCGGTAAGGGCAAAGCTATCAGTGAGTGACCACTCATCCTCGACAAACATCGCCCAGCTCCAGCGAGTCAGCTGCTCGGCAGGGTTGGCCACTTTCAGGGTATTGCCCTGATCGTGCAGATCCTCATAGCGATACTGACCACCGACACTCAGGTAGTGATCACCCAGAATAAACTGGGTATGGGTATCGGCGATGGTGTTGGTAAGTTCCATCTGGCGGCCGGGGTTGGTGTTGGTTTCCTGCTGCAGATAGCTGCTAGAAGAGCCGAAATCATACTGGCCATCATGGGTGAGCGCATAGTTGGTGCGCTCGTATCGGTTAAGGCTATCTTTCGCCTTGGCAGCCAGCGAATTGCCGGCCGTGCGATCCCGATCCTGCAGACTACGACTGGCTTCCAGATCGAAGCGGTTATGATCATCAGGCTTGAAGCTGAGCACGGCCGTGCCACTGCGAGTCTCCTGCTCGGCAAAACCCTGGATAAATTTGTCTTCACCACGATGGGCAAGCTGACCATTGAAACGCAGCCCCAACACGCCATCGATCAGTGAACCTGCGGTATAGGCATCGGTCTGGAAGCTGTTGCCGGCATCCTTGTTCTCCTGGAAGGTAGAATCAGCATGAACCGAGCCCTGCCAGGCCAGACCGGTGGTCTTGCGGGTAATCACGTTAATCACGCCCCCCATGGCATCGGAACCATAACGGGATGACATAGGGCCACGGACGACCTCAATGCGCTCAATCGCCTGCAGTGGCGGCAGCCAGCCCTGCTCGATACCCGGACCATCGCTGTTCGGGCGAGTACCACGGCTATCCACCTTCTTGCCATCAACCAGCATCAGGGTGTATTTCGACCCCATACCGCGAATGCTGATATCACTGCTACTGCCACCGCCGGTCACCACAACACCGGGAACATCCTTCAGGGCATCGGTCACATCGCGATAGGCCCGTTTCTCCAGCTGCTCACGGGTAATCACGGAGATGGAGGCGGCAGAGTCTTCAATCTTCTGCTGGAAGCCGGAAGCGGTGACGACCATCACCTCTTGTTTGGCAGCATAGGCCTGGGTCGCAAGAAGGGAGCAGATCAGCAAGGCAAGCTTGTTCGGTTTCACTGTTGTCATGTTTTAGCCTGAACATTTTTAGTAGGAAGGTGACGTATTCCCTTACTTCACTCATTACAACGCCCTGGCATCCGGCCAGGCGCAGTATTAGAAAAGGCTCATTTGAAAAGCACTTTATTAATCAGCCCGCATTGTAACGACCCCGCTCCGATCATTCAAACAATAATCATTATCATTTATCTCGAGCGGCATTCCTGCTGCAAAACAGCCCATTCTTGATAAGAGACTGTTTTAATGGAATAAATCCATAAGCAAAAAAGGGATTACACAAACAAGTGGAAGCGATGACGTACCGTTGCAAGATGGCCTGATCTAATCCTCAAGCTCTATCAGCTCGCAGCGGAACAATATGGCCAAGATGGGATGTCCTGCGATACAGAGGTGGAAATAGTAGTAAGAACGCCAATAGGGGAAGGTATTGCCATCGTGGCGGGATATCGGCAGCTCACCAGCAGGCTAAAAAAACATCAAAGCCAAGTCGTAAGACCGGTCATGAAGCCGAGCTTTGGTATTTGTTCTGGTATGCAAACCTGTGGGTCTTATGGACAGAACCGCCCATAGCAAAAAGGCCTTCCCATCAGGGAAGGCCTTCAAATTAGTGGCGGAGCGGACGGGACTCGAACCCGCGACCCCCGGCGTGACAGGCCGGTATTCTAA
>NZ_JBFOCL010000022.1:0-7264 GCF_040907785.1 Aeromonas sp. s8 | reverse complement strand
CAGCGAGTAATCGCGCTGTGTCCGTTTCACACCTTGTCCCATCGGGCTCTCCATTTATGTGGGGGAAAGGTGTAAACCATATTCAGGACGGGACACTAATATGAAAGAAGCCCGCAGTTGCGGGCTTCTTTCATATCGGCTGTGTTGCCTTGTGGGCAGACGCGGTTACTCGGCAGAGACGGGGTAACCGGCGCCTTTCCAGGCAAAGATGCCGCCCGGCACCCGATAGACCTGCTGATAGCCCTGAGTCACCGCCCAGGCGGCTGCGTTGTGGCTGCGGCCGCACTTGACGAAGCCGCAGTAGATCACCACCGGGCGGGACTTGTCTTCACCCAGCAGCGCCTGGAACTGTTCCGCCGTGCCGCTTCCCTCGACGATCTCGCTCCAGTTGTCGCCGGACTTGGCCTCCTTCACGAAGACAAAGTTTTTGGCGCCCGGAATGTGCTCTTTCTTGTAGGAGTCCTCATAGGGCATGGTGTCGATGATCACCAGCTCCTCGCCCTTGTCCATGCGGGTCTTCAGCTCGGCCACGGTCAGCAGCTGATAGCCCCCCTGCTGCGCCTCCTGTGCCAGCTGCACCGCCGATTGCTCCAGCTTCACCTCCTGCTCGAACTGGTTGTCGCCACAGCCCGCGAGGGCAAAGCTGGCGGCGATCAGCGAGGCCAGCAGAGTGCGGGATCGCAATGTCATCATGTCACTACTCCTTTAGAACGGGAAAAACGGGGCGGGAAGTTCGCAGCAGGGCGCCCGCAAGCGTCAGTAGCAGCAGATCCCGCACAATGGCCTCCGGCAACGAGCTGAGATCAGCCCTGCCCAGACAGCCGCAAGAGATGTCGAGCCCGATGGCAACGCCATAGCCCAACACCGGAATAAACAGGGCGAGCAGCCCGATCACCAGCCAGAGTCCCCAGCGCCGGTTGGCGATGACCGCAAGTCCAGCACAGAGCTCAAGGGCGATCAGCCCCCAGGCCACTGGCGGGATCAGTGACGGCCAGACCAGCCCGAAGGCCGCGATCTGTTCGACAAACAGGGCGGGGGAGACCAGCTTGAACCCGGCGGAGGCGAGGAAGAATCCTCCCAGAGCCAGATTGGCCAGCATGCGCAGATAAACGGCCATGGGATAGATCTTTATCATCCATGACTCCGACTGCCAGCCACAGGCGTTTGCTTCGCCATGTCCGGGCTATCGGCCGGATAGCGGGCCAGCTCCTGATAGTCGCCGTCCGCTTCGCAGCGAAAGACGGCAGCGGTTTCACCGCGCTGGCACCACTGCTGCCACTCATCTGGCGGGCAGTGGAGGCGAATGGCGAGGCCACAGCCGGCGCTGAGCAGGCGCGGCACGTCGCAGACCCGAAACGACTGGTCGTGCTGCTCCAGCCGCTTGCGTAGTCTGACCGTGCCGAGGGTAGAGTGGAACAGGTAGAGAAACTCCTGATTCATGATTTGCCTCCCGTGCTGGCGCGCGCGCCGAACAGGGCGGCACCCAGCGCACCGGCAAACTGGGCATCCGGGTGGGTGGCCACTTCGCAGCCCAACCCTTCGGCCAGATAGTGGCGGAAGGTGGCGCAGTGGCTGACACCGCCGGTAAAGAGTACGCTCGGTCGGGCGCCGAGGCGGCCGATAAAGTTGGCACTGCGCCGGGCCATGGAGCGGACGATACCGGCCAGGATTGACTCGGCCGGAATGCCCGCCGAGCGCAGGCTGATCGCCTCCGATTCGGCAAACACGGTGCACATGCTGCTGATGTCGTGGGGCTCGGCCTCTTGCAGCAGTTCGTCAAGCTGCTCGACCCGAGCTCCCAGAGTGCGGGTGATCACCTCGAGAAAGCGACCGGTGCCGGCGGCGCACTTGTCGTTCATCAGAAAATCGGTGAGGTTGCCGTCGCTATCGAGCTGGATCACCTTGCTGTCCTGCCCGCCGATGTCGATGACGGTGTGTACCGACGAGCAGAGCAGGCGAGCCCCCAGCCCATGGCAGGAGATCTCGGTAACCCGCCGATCGGCGAATGACGCCAGATCGCGGCCATAACCGGTCAGGGTCAGATGGGGGCGCTCTGGCAAATCGGCCGAGAGCGTCTCCCAGCCTTGCTCGATGGCGGCCAGCGGACGAAAGGGGGTCGGCACCAGAAAACGGCGGACGATACGCCCGCCATCCTTGTGGTCGAACAGGATCCCCTTGGTCGCGGTGGAGCCCGAGTCAATCCCGATGGAGAGTGACACTACGCCTCCTCACAGCATTTCGATAAAGGCAGCCAGCCGGGTCGCCAGTTGTCCCTTGTCGGCGCTGGAGTAGTCGGTCTCGACTGCCATGTAGGGGATACCGTGGCGTTCGCGCACATGGCGCTTGATGGCGAGCGACTCCACCGCATAGGTGTGGCAAGCCTGCAGGATCACATCGATCACTCCGTCCGCTTGATACTCCTCCACCATCTGGCTCAGCAGATTCATGCGCTGGTGGTTGGGGGAGATGCAGGAGCAGCCGATGGCCAGATACTTGTCGGTCAGCGCATCGAACGGGTCGCCCTTTTCGCTGACGCACTGCTCGGTTGCCTTGGCGCCGGTGCAGTTCTCGTAACCCACCACCCAGCCGCCGTGCTCCTCGATGAGGCGCACCACCTTGTCGGCTGCGCCGCCGATGGGGCAGCCGGTGATGAGGATGCGCGGGCGGGCATCGAGCCGCTTGCCCTCGGCATACTCGACCTTGATGCGGCGGGTCATCTCCTGCAGCTCGCTGATGAGCTGCTCCTTGTCGAAGCGGAAGGTGGCACCATAGACCACCTTGAGCAGGTCGGTACCGCTGAGTGCCGGCGGATTGAGCTGGCCCAGCCGGTAGAAATCGGCCAGCGCGCGGCGCTCGCGGTTTTTCAGCACGATGGCGTCTCGCAATGCCTGCTCGCTGATGGGCTTGCCGAACTGCTGCTCCAGCAACTCCTTGAAGCGGACGATTTCGCTGCGCCACAGGGTGCGGGAGGCCTCGTCATCGGCGCGGTTGGGCAACTGCATCACATGCACCGGTTTGAACTCGGCCATGTACTCGTACATCTTCTTCTTGCCGTCGCAGGTGGTTTCCCCCACCACCAGATCGGAGAAGTAGAAGTAGGGGCACTTGTCGGTCTTGCCAAAACCGTAGCTGCTCTTGATCAGCGGGCAGAGGTTGCGGGGCAGGTCTTTCTCGGCCTCCTCGATGGTCTCGTCGCTGGTGGAGCAGAGCGATACCACCACGGCGCCGGCGGCCATCGCCACCTCCTGCGGCATAAAGGTACAGTAGGTGCCGACCAGGGGGATCTGTCGCTCCTTGAGTGCCATTACAGCCAGAAAGCCCTGACGACGGGCATCTGAAAAACTATCGAATATGGCTGGCAACTCGGTGATAAGTGACATAGGCGATCCTGCCCTGATGAGAGAAATGAAGAGACGGACGAGCCATCCGTGACGGCACATCCAACCGCGAGAATTATACCTTTGGGGGTAATTCGAAAATTGCGGTGGATCACAAGGTGTCAGGTAAATCCTTAATGACAGGCAGGTTATTGAGAAGGGGGCTGGCAGGTTGAAGGGGCTACAGGGGGAATAAAAAACGGGCACCGCGAGGTGCCCGTTATGGTCATCAGTGGCGCAGTCCGGTACCGCGGGAGATAAGCCACCAGGCGATACCGTAGAGGGCCACGATAAAGCCGATGATGATGAGATAGGCGGTGCCGAGCGGCACATCGGAGATACCGAGGAAACCGTAACGGAACGCGTTCACCATGTAGATGATGGGGTTCACCTGGGAGACACTCTGCCAGAAGGGGGGCAGCAGGCTGATGGAGTAGAACACCCCGCCCAGATAGGTGAGCGGTGTCAGCACGAAGGTGGGGATGATGCTGATGTCGTCGAAGGTCTTGGCAAACACCGCGTTGATAAGGCCACCCAGCGAGAAGAGGATCGCGGTGAGCAGCACGGTCACGCAGACGCTGAACAGATGGTGGATCTGCAGCGGCACGAAGAACAGCGATACCAGGGTGACGATGAGGCCGACACAGAGGCCGCGCGCTACGCCACCGCCCACGTAACCGGCGATGATGACGTAGTTGGGCACCGGCGCGACCAGCATCTCCTCGATATTGCGCTGGAACTTGGCGCTGAAGAAGGAGGAGGCAACGTTGGAGTAGGCGTTGGTGATCACCGACATCATGATGAGGCCGGGCACGATGAACTCCATGTAGGTGAAGCCGCCCATGTCACCGATGCGCGAACCGATCAGGTTGCCGAAGATGACGAAATAGAGGCTCATGGTGATGGCCGGTGGCACCAGGGTCTGGATCCAGATCCTGGTAAAGCGGCTCACCTCCTTGGCCAGAATGCTCTTGAAGGCGATGTAATAGATGGCCAGATTCATGCTTTTCTCCCCTCTTCGACCAGATTGACGAACAGCTCTTCCAGCCGGTTGGCTTTGTTTCGCATGCTCACGACCTGCACCTGCTGGTTTGACAGTTGCTCGAACAGGCTGTTGAGTGACTGGCTCTTGTCGAGATCCACCTCAAGGGTGCGTTCATCCGGCATGCGGCCGTTGAACTCTGGCACCTCGGGTACGGCAGAACCTGGCGCAAGGTCGAGCAGGAAGGTCTCGCGACCCAGCTTGCCCAGCAGATTCTTCATGCTGGTGTTCTCGATCAGACGACCCTTGTCGATGATGCCGATGTTGCGGCAGAGCATCTCGGCTTCTTCCAGATAGTGGGTGGTGAGAATAATGGTGACGCCCTGCTCGTTGAGATCCTTGAGGAAGGTCCACATGGAGCGGCGGATCTCGATATCGACCCCGGCGGTCGGTTCATCGAGGATCAGCAGTTTGGGCTCGTGCATCAGGGCGCGGGCGATCATCAGGCGACGCTTCATACCGCCGGAGAGGGTGCGGGCAGGCATGTCGCGCTTCTCCCACAGATCGAGCTGGCGCAGGTACTTCTCGGCGCGGATCTTGGCTTCCGCCTTGGGTACGCCGTAGAAACCGGCCTGATGGGTGACAATCTGGATCACCTTCTCGAACTGGCTGAAGTTGAACTCCTGTGGCACCAGCCCGAGCTGGGCCTTGGCCTGTTCCAGATCGCTGTCGATGTCGTAGCCAAACACCTTCACCTTGCCGGTGCTCTTGTTCACCAGCGAGCTGATGACGCCGATGGTGGTGGACTTACCCGCGCCGTTCGGGCCGAGCAGGGCGAAGAAATCCCCCTGCCTGACGGTAAGATCGATGCCTTTAAGGGCTTCGACGCCCCCCTGATAGGTCTTTTTCAGGCCGCTGATTTCCAGTGCGTTCATTGCAACCTCTGTGATGGTTGAATCCGGCTCGATACAGAAAAGGCGGCCAAGGCCGCCTGCACAGAGTAAAGGGCACAAGGCCGCTTCACCCGTGATATTCCTGAACCTGGCTTACTCCTGGGGTACCACTTTGCCGATAAACGGCAGGTTGCGGTACTTCTGGGCGTAGTCGATGCCACAGCCGACCACGAATTCGTCCGGAATGGCGAAGCCAATCCAGTCGACCGGCACCTGCACTTCGCGGCGGGAGGGTTTGTCCAGCAGGGTGCAGATGGCCAGGGATTTCGGCTCGCGCAGGGAGAGGATCTCGCGCACCTTGTTGAGGGTGTAACCGGTGTCGATGATGTCTTCCACGATCACCACATCCTTGCCCTTGATGTCATCGTCCAGGTCTTTGAGGATGCGGACGTCACGGGTGCTGTGCATGCCGGAGCCGTAGCTGGAGGCGGTCATGAAGTCCAGGGTGATGGGCAGCTGGCACTGGCGGCAGAGGTCGGCCAGGAAGATGCAGGAACCGCGCAGCAGCGCAATCATCACGACTTCGTCAGAACCCTGATAGCGGGCGGTGATCTCTTCACCCAATTTGGCGATCCGGGCGGCTACTTCAGCCTCGGAGATCATCACCTCGACGGTGTGTTTCATCACTTACTCCCATAAGGCCAAAGGGGATTTGGCCGTTCATGAATATCAAAACCGATGATTCTACCACTCATGTTGAAGGGTGCTAGAGATACGTGGTGCTTTTATCGGCTTATTTTAATTGATAGAGTTAGCAGGCACTCAGGCATGATTAGTTAAAATACTATAAACACCATAATCAATAACTATTAGATGATAAAAACTATGGAACCACGCGCAGAAATAAGACGTCGTACCCGGCTGTCGCCGGAAGCTCGTCGCTCCCAATTGATGGAATGTGCCATCGAGGTGTTCTCCCGTCGCGGCATTGGCCGTGCAGGTCACGCCGAGATAGCCGAACAGGCCAAGGTCTCTGTGGCTACGGTCTTCAACTATTTCAACACCCGCGAGGAGTTGGTAGATGAGGTGCTGGCCGAGATCGAACGCTTTGTGAACCAGATGCTGTCGCAGGCATACGGTGACCAGGGCTCCATTTTCGACAAGATCCAGCGTCATGTACGCCTCTCTGTCGATGCCGCCTACGATCAACCGGATTATGCCGGTATCTGGCTGGAGTGGAGCTCATCGGTTCGGGAAGAGGTATGGCCCCGCTATACCCGGCTGCTCGATCACTGCCTTGAGCTGATCGCCAGCGAGCTGCAAACCGCCATGGATGCAGGGGAGATCACCAGCGTGCTGTCGGCACAGGATCTGGCCCGCTCTTTGACCGGTTTCGGCTATGTGATGATGCAGATGATCAATCAACCTCAGCGCCCGGCGCGCCAAGAGGTGACTGATTTCCTGTTCAAGTACGTGACGGCGCCAATTCAGGCTCGCTAACACGGCTTAACGAAAAAACGGCGTCACTCATTGAGTGGCGCCGTTTTTTTATGGCCTGTCCCGTCCTGAATATGGTTTACACCTTTCCCCCAATAAATGGAGAACCCGATGGGACAAGGTGTGAAACGGACACAGCGCGATTACTCGTTGACTTTTAAACTGTCACTGGTCGAGCAGATTGAAAAAGGCGAGCTCACCTACAAACAGGCTCAGGTGCGTTATGGCATTCAGGGCCGCTCCACCGTTCTGGTATGGTTGCGTAAACATGGTCGGCAAGATTGGAGCCAGGGGGCTTCTGTGCGTGCCGGCAGGAGCATCACCATGCCTGACCCCGACAACCAGACGCCCGAACAGCGCATCAAGGAACTCGAGCAACAGCTGGCGTTGATGAGTCAGAAGGCTCAGTTCTTTGAGGCAGTCGTCGATGTACTGAAGAATGACTACGGCGTCTCCATCGTAAAAAAGCGACCCGGCAAGTCCTCTCGCAGCGGCAAGTCGAGAGGCTGACCATT
>NZ_JBFOCL010000021.1:0-36195 GCF_040907785.1 Aeromonas sp. s8 | reverse complement strand
TGAATGCGTAGCATGGTTTCCAGCGGATAAGGTCGCCGGCCATTACCAGCCTTGGGGTAAAACGGCTCGATGACTTCCACCATGTTTTGCCATGGTAGAATCTGCTCCATGCGGGACAAGAAAATCTCTTTTCTGGTCTGACGGCGCTTACTGCTGAATTCACTGTCGGCGAAGGTGAGCTGATGACTCATGATGAACCCTGTTCCATGGCTCCAGATGACAAACATGATCTCATATCAGGGACTTGTTCGCACCTTCCCATGATTGACAGCAAGTGACGCCGCTTTGGCCCTTTCCTCACGGCTTAGGTAGATATAGCTTCCTGTAGAACCCAGTGCGCCAATCGAGTCAACATTGGCTAGAGCTAATCGCTCTATCAGGTGGATATAGGCCCTTTCATCGATGCCGTGATGGTTGACGGGCGTCAGGGGAAAAGCACTTAGTCCTGAAAACATCTCTTGTGTTCCCTAGCCATGAAATTAATCAAAATTCAACCTTCTCTTTGGCAGAAGAAGGTTGAGATATAGAGAAACGCGATAAATAAACTTATTTATTCTTTATCTTCAACGTATGTAAATACAATTTGCGCTTCTGGCATCATTTTCTTGAGACCAGAAATAAGGTCATCACTAGCAGCCTGTAGGGCCTCACGCGGCATTTCTGGCAGACTTTCTAAAATGAACCACATCTTTTTTGCATGCTCATCCAGTCGAGTTCTTACACCTTGACGCCAATTCCATCTACGGCAGGTTACTCCTGCTTCATCTCTCCAAATGACTTCCCCTTTCTCTGGTGGTTCATTTGCTGGCTGGCCTGATTTGACTGTATCAAATGCTTCTGTACCTTCAGCAATTGTTAGGTGTGGTATCCCAACATATGCTTCGTAGTTTTCACCACCGACAGGAATTGCATATTTAATGCTGATGGCATTATAGAGATCAACGATAGGATCTGCACTTGTGATCCCACCATCCTTTAGGACTCTATTACGTAAAGCCTCGGCAGAGCATGGCGTTCTCTTCGGTTTTGCACCAAACGTCTTAAATACCTCTCCCCATGCAGCAAGGTGTGCTTCGGCCCAAGTAGGATTATCCTCATGCACACACTTATATGAGTCTAAAAGTGCCTGAGTCGCTACATCAGAATCAATTATTTCTGACGCCAAGACCGTAATACTTATAGCGCGAAATCCAGGGGCAATCTCAAATATCTTTGGACTAATCAAAGGTGCAACTGGCATGCAATGCCTCCATCTATCATATCTTCATCAATCCTCTCATATTATTCTCATCCTAGCATTACTAAAATCAATAAGATTTGAGTAAATCACTTCCAATTCATTGATTTTTTCTGTAATGAAATTTTGAATGCTCAATCTATTATCTACAGGATTGCAGAGAGGTTTACGTTTTTGAATAGTCAGTATATTGCATAAACTTATCCATAAGCTCAAATTATTAAAACTAAGCCATCATTAGCTAAACTGATTGCGCTTGGTGGTCAATTGGATAGCATGGACTGAAACGTGTATGGATACGGTATTCACCTGACAGTTGCCCACCAAAGGGAGTCGTCATACGACTTCACACCGGATAATAAAACCATACCCTTACCGTGTTATCTGGAATCAGCGCATGACCACCAATAAGAAAGTTGTGCGTCAGCTACAGCTCGCTGAGCACCAACGTCGATTGCTCTCCTTGGCGGCAACACGTCCCTTATGTGCCCGCAGGGTCAATGGTGCAGCCGGTATTCTTTCCAGCAGCAGTCCATGATCGCGTATGACGCGATATACCCGTTTGGCGTTTACCAGAGGCTGTCGTGTTGCCTCTGACTGACGCCGTAACAGCGCCCAGACTCGACGATAGCCATAGGAGTGAAGCTCAGCCATCGCCTCCATGATCCGGCCAAGTAAGGCAGCATCATCATGCAGGCGATGATGACGACCATCTTGCCAACCTGGTTTTCGATGAACACGAACGGATAGCTGAGCACGCGATACATTAAGGGCTTGGCTCACACCACTTAATCGTCGTCCCCCGGCAACAAGGGCGCATGCGCAATCCATTTTTTGCTCGGCCATACTCCACGGCTTCTTTGAGGATCTCGTTCTCCATGGTCTTCTTCCCGAGCAGACGCTGGAGCACTCGGACCTGCTTGATGGCAGCAGCCAACTCGGAGGCAGGAACAACATCCTCACCGGCGGTGATCGCCGTGAGCGACCATTCTTGGAATTGTTTGCGCCATTTGAAAAGCTGGTTGGCGTTGACGTCGTGCAAGCGAGCGACATGAGAGACGGTCATCCCAGGCTCAAAGGTCTGCTGCACGATAGCGATTTTCTCTTGCGGAGTCCGGCGTCGACGGCGCTCTGCCCCTGTTAATACTTCGACCATCTTCTCGTTGTGACTAGTACTGCACATAGTTTCAAGACTACCTCTTAAGTTAAGAGGGGCGAAGTGTCTGGATCTTTAAGGGGCCAATCTAGTAACCAAGACCTCAGTTTGAGGCTGGTCTCAGGTGATAAGTAGATCTGTACAGTCTGTAAACCCCCATTCATACAGTCGGTGTTCAGCATTTCCTATGTATACTTTCCGACCACTCATACTCAATTAAACACAAAAAACAAGAGAGATGTACAGAATTGAACAATAAAATGCATACAACTAATAACTCATCTTATATTAAGACAGTACTTCATACAGTCCTATTTATTATTATAATGTCCATGATTGGCATGACTTCAGGTTGAACTTATTATTATATTTCAACCAGACACAACAATGAATCAATAGTAGTTACCGTAAATATAGCCATGTCTATTAATGTCAGGGGTAAATGACTTATACACTGCATAATGGAAAGTCAAAAGTTATAACAACCCAATCTTGTTAAAAAGCCACATCGACTCTCACCTGATTAAATACATTATAAAACAATTCAATGCAGAGGTTAAATTGTTTATTAAGAACAGTTTAAAAGAAAATAGAGATAAGCTTCAGCATGCTTTTAGCTCATATATATATGACATTTCAGCAATTGCACTACTTCTATTACCATTAACACTTACAAACTCATTGTGTGTTTTGCTTGGGCAGGGCTTTGCTCACGCAAATTATGCTACTATATCAGATCTACTAATTCAACTTTCACACACTTTAATTAATTTTTATCCTCTTGCACTGTGTGTGTTAACTAGTTACTATTTATCTCACAAAACATCTATAAATAGTGGTACTTTTATTGTATACGCAATAATACTATTCTATAGTTTATCTCATGCAAACAACTTATACTCCCCTGTTTTTCACCTCCCAAATAACACTATATTGGCTTTAGTAAGCCCGATTTTAACCTTAATCTACTGCAAGAAGGTTACATTACGAGATCTTGTTCCACATTCACTCGATTTCCCCTTAGCCATCTCTTTGCATGTTGCTCGGTTTTCTTGTTTTGCAATTCTAGTACTTGGTCTATCTACACTTAGTAAGTATATATTTAATTTATCTGTTGAGAACTTCGGCGAATATAGACTTAATCCATTAACTTGGTCAGGCGGACTTCTATATCAGACCATATTAGGCTTGTTAGGTTCAATTGGTATTAATGGGCATAACTTCCTACTTCCAATAAAACAAATGCTTTATCAAGCTACAGAACATAACCTTGCTGATGCACATGCTGGAATAGTGCCTGTAAATATTGTTAGCCAAGGGTTCTACGATGCATTCCTCTCCATGGGGGGGTCTGGCAACAGCATTTGTTTACTATTCTGCATTCTATTATTTTCACAGAACCGTAATCATACAATGCTAGCTCTGGCAGCTTTGCCAATGGTTGTATTTAATATAAATGAAGTCTTATTGTTTGGGCTACCTATAATTTTCAACCCACTACTCATAATACCATTTATTTTTGTACCATTAATTAGTTTTGGCATTGCTTATTTTGCTATATCTATTGGCCTTGTAAACCCAATAATTACAACTATAGATTGGATGACACCACCATTGTTGAGTGGGTATATAGCGATGGGTAATAGTATCGATGGTTCGCTATTGCAATTATTTATAATAACAATTGGCATATATATATATAAACCATTTTATATTTCGTTTGCAGGCACGGGTATAAATGAACGGAATGATGGCTGTGATATCAAACGGATCACTCTTGGTCATCTGCTAGCAGAGATTAGGTCCTCCGCACGTAACAATCAAGAGCGAGCAAAAGCACAAATACGAGTTGAAGGTATGGTAAAAAAAGGAAAATTCTTAATGTACTACCAATGCCAAGAGTCCAGCTCAAACTCACCGTTAAGTGTAGAGGCTCTCATTCGTTATCTTGATGAGTCAGGAGAACTCTGTGGTCCGAGTTTTATATCTGATTTTCAACAATTAGATGCTATGCCAATGCTCGATTATATTGTTATTGACCTAGTATTAGCTGACATGCAGAAAATGCCATTAAATAGATTAGAACGTGTCGCGCTTAACATTTCCGCTTCCACATTTAGCCAACGTAATTTTGTTTGCTACTTAACATCTCGTATAGAATTTTTTGAGGTTGACCCGAATAAAATTGAGATTGAGATTACTGAAGAAACTTTACTTGATAACACGGTAGAATTATCTAATACCATTAAGAAGTTACAGTCGCTTGGGATTAATGTTGCCATGGATGATTTTGGGGCTGGATTCGCGTCTTTCCCACACTTAATGAAATACCCATTTGATAAAGTAAAGCTTGACCGTTCATTATTGAAAGATTGCTCTACATATAAAGGTCAGCAGTTATATAAACTACTAGTTCAGATAGGGAATCTGGCCAAATGCCAAGTGCTCGCAGAAGGAGTAGAAACCGAATGGGAGAAAGACTTTGTTATTTCTTGCGGAGTTAAAAGAATTCAGGGATATCAAATTTCCCGCCCAGAACCACTAGCAAAATTTTTGGATAGAATATAATGCCGCTATTTTTTTAAAAAATAACTTTTGTCTTTTTAAGATAAAAACATATCAAACACGTAGAAATAGTGGCGCACCTTATTCCAAGAATAATGGTATACAAAGCGCAGGAAATTTTATCGCTATCGTTAGCGGAATATCATTTATCTTTGTTCATCTAATTGAACGTAGGAGGGGTAAACAAAGTGAGAGCATCTCAATCTAGATTAAATTATTTATTCTTCAAAGCGTTGTCACTTATAATACTGCTAACTTTAATGCTGACTACTTACATGGCTATAGTTAATTACAAGCATGTTGTTAGATTGCACTTGGTTAATTACAATCACCTGTTAACCGTTCTTGAAAAATCGTATTTAAAAAAGATTTTCAATACCAACAAGATTCAACTGGAAGTTCTGTCTGCACATTTAGATCTAGATGCTTTAAGAAGTGGAGAATCTGCTATTAATCAATACTGGCCAATTGTACATCGTATTAAAATGCCAAATCAGCACGCTATCCATTATTACGATCTAAATTCAAATACAATTGAAAGTTATCCACTACAAACAACTATAGGTTACTTTAAGCCTCAGCATCGACCATGGGCTGACCTCCTTAATAAGAGTACTGATGAACCATCTTGGGTTGGTATATATGAAAAAGTAGATAACAGCTCAGTATTGATTTTTGGAAAGAAAGTTATTGATTCCACTGGTACAACAGTTGGTTTATTATTAGTTGATGCCCCTTTAGAATCACTACATCAAACTCTTAGTTATTCCCTCGGAGAGCTTAATGCATCTTTATATTTAGAACATAAACCATCACAAAACTTAATTTCAATTGTAAACCCTAACTTGCTAGATGCAAATACAAATTTATCACCAAAAAATTATTTTTCTTTGGCAAAGACTTGGAATGGCTATTTAATTTTACATGAATTACCCGGGTCAGAATGGCAATTGGGGCTATATTTACCACCTAGTCATTTTACAGACATACTAAAATCAGAAATGAGTAAAGTACTTTTCCCAACAACTGCTATTGCGCTGTTGGCTGGGTTTGGAATCATGCTATTAATTCGTATATTCAAACATGAACAAACATTGATATCAGATAGAATTCAGCAGATTGACAACAATGAAATTGAAAGAGTATCGAATGATAAAAAACTTTACTCTTGGTTTGTTGGAAAAAATCTAGATGAGATAGAGGCTCTTGAGAAAAAGTATCATATTCATCAAAAAGAACTTCGATTAGATCCTCTTACAGGTGTGTTCAATCGTAGAGCATTCAACCAAGACCTAGAAGCGATTGATATGTCTTCATCAGATTATACACTCATACTTATAGATCTTGATGACTTTAAAAAAATAAACGACAACTATGGCCATCAACTTGGTGATCTAGTTTTATGCAGAGTAGTTGATACTTTAGTATCAGTTCTTGGTCTAGAAAATGTGTACAGAATTGGAGGTGATGAGTTTGCAGCAATCCTAATGGTTGATTCAGAGATAGTTCCTAAACTTTTAGATCGGCTTCAGAAGCAGGTATGTAAACTAAAATGGCGAGAAAAAAACTGTACCGTTACGCTTAGTATTGGTGTAACGAAAGGCCAACGTAATTACATAGAGGCAATATCACTTGCTGATGCAGCCCTATATCGTAGCAAGGAAAAAGGCCGTAATTGTTGGAGTTACTAATATAATCCCCCGGAAAACTGGGGGACATATAATAAAATATATCTCGTATCTTGAGATGCTGGAGGTTGTACACTAGAAAATCACGCTTTAGCGATTCTCGAGCCATAACCATCGTCAAAGGTGAGTCAGCTCACCAACCTAGGCTAGGGAGGGTGAGAACAAGTACCCTCCACAACAAAACTGAAAATTTTAGTCGATTTAATTCAAATGCTTACAAAGGCGTATTTTTGTACTTGGTGACTTATTCGCACCTTCCCTAATAAAAAATGCTTGATAGATAAATGGAAAACATGCACCACAGTCAGTGGTGCAACCTATAAGACATAGTTGACCTGTACAGAACTATCATTCTGTCCTTGCTCCACGAGAATGAGATGATGGGCCATTGTTTACATTTTAGGTTTAAGGAATGAGCCATATCTATATGTTTAAAAACAGTCACTCTCTACGGCACAAATCAGTAACCCACTGCTGCACCTGAATATTTCTCTCGATTTTGATATAAATCTGCTCACGACATTTATATTTGGCTCATCAAACTAACTATTTCAGCATTATTGAACCAAATATACTGCCGCTTTTAGCAGCAGTACCATTTTTCAAGCCAACGTCCACAGAGAGCCGCCCATCAATACAGTTTCTCCATGCGCTGAATACAGCGACAACTGGCGCTTTCCTGGCTGCGGGTAAATACGACTGGACAAGGTCGCATCCCCATCGTTAACAAATACCTCCACAGACGAGAGATCCAGGAAAACACGAAGTGTCAGATGAACCCCATCAGGCAGAGCAATGCTGCGATAACCATCCAGTCCCTCATCCGGGTAATAACGCCAGAGTACCAACCGTCCAGCTTGGTTATCTACATAGAGCCGGAGCCCTTCCCCCAAACGGATTCCATAGTGTTCTGCTTGACTGTCGCCGGTATGCCAAGTCAGTTCAAGCTCTACAGCATTCGCATCTTCAGTGAGCAAATGTGTACCGCTAAGCTTCTCAAATAGTAGCGGCTGGCGGGCTTTACGAAGAGACTGAACTTCTTTGACAGGACGCTGGCACAAACGCCCATTGCGTTCATAAAGCTCTCTCGGTAGTGTCAAACAGCCCGCCCACGCTTCGCGCTTGGTAGGCATTGGGGACTCCCACATGTTCATCCAAGCCATTATGATTCGTCTGCCGTCATCAGCGACAAAAGATTGCGGAGCATAAAAATCATGCCCGTGGTCAAGTTCTTCGAATTCACCGGTTACGGCAAATGCAGTTCCAGGTTGCCAGTGACCAGGCAACACACCACTCTGAAAACGGTTGCGAAATCGGAATTTTTCCTCTTTCATCCCCTGTGGAGAGAACATTAGCCAGTGGTGGTCGCCACAGTGGAAGAAGTCCGGGCATTCCCACATATAGCTTGACCCAGAGGCCGAGTGCGCTAGTACCCGTTCCAGATGCCAGTCCCGCAGTGACGTACCGCGATATAGAAGTACCTGACCGGTATCAGAAGCATCTCGTGCGCCAATAACCATCCACCAAAATCCATTCTCCCGCCAGACCTTCGGATCACGAAAATGCATGATTCCTTCCGGTGGGGTCAGCACACATCCCTGTTTTTCAAAATTAATTCCGTCACGACTAGTAGCTAAACACTGCACCTCACGGATAAGACTGTCATCCCCTCGCTCTTCCAGACAGACATGGCCAGTGTAGACCAGCGACAACTCTCCATTATCGTCCACAGCACAACCAGAGAAACACCCATCTCTGTCATATTCTTCACTTGGAGCCAGTGCAATCTGTTCGTGTTGCCAGTGCAGCATATCTTTACTGGTGGCATGTCCCCAGTGCATAGATCCTTGATGCTCGCTTGCAGGGTGGTGCTGATAAAACGCATGATAGCGTCCACCAAAATATATAAGCCCGTTCGGGTCATTCATCCACCCGGCTGGAGGAGCCAAATGAAATGATGGATACCAAGTAACACCGCGATGACTAAGGAGTGAATCAAGTGCAGAGTGTGCAGTCGCAATACGTTGTTTCATACGCGGACCTCCTTAAGTTCTATTGTAGGTTCTGTTGAAGAAGTTACCGATTTGCGGGAATTACTCAGGGTGAATATAGATATGACGGTAACAGCCAAGACGATTCCACCCAGTACCAGATAGGTGCTCTGGAATCCAATACTGTCATACAGGTGACCTGCAAAGATTGAGAGGAATATCGCTGCCAATTGTTTTGAGAATTGAAAGCCGATCAGATAAATAGATGCTGATAGCCGGATATCAAAAACACCTGAGATATACTTGAACGCGCCGACCAATAGGAATGGCACTTCTAGAGCATGTAGCATTTTCAGGATAACTACTTCAGTTGCTGTAGTAGCAAAGGCCGACCCAGTGATGCGGATAGCCATAATCAGTCCAGCAACAATCAACGTGTTTTTAGCACCGATGCGGTTAATCACCCAAGGAGAACAGAACATAATGATGGCATTGCAAATCTCGCCAGCCGTAGTGGCAAAACCAAATGCTCTAATCCCCTCCTCTGGTGTATCAAAAAAGGATCGGAAGAATGTAGCAAACTGCTGGTCAAAAACGTCATAAACGCAGGCAACTCCAATCATGTAGAGCATAAACATCCACATCTGACGCATACGAAATAAACTAAATACCATTTTTCCGGAAATCACGGGGGAGTTCGCGCCCAACGCATTCATGACCATCGCCGTCTGACTGGTTCCTGGACGCGCCAACGCCAATAAAAGAACCAGCAATAACGCGCAGCCTGAACCCATCCAGAACACCAGGGATGGATCAATGTTGAAGAGTAGTCCTGCCGTGGTGGCACAGAGAGCCCATCCTAGACAACCGAACATCCTAGCCTTACCGTATTCAAACCCGCTGCTGCGGCTGACACGTTCAATATACGCCTCAATGGCACCGGCCCCAGCTGAAAAAACAAAGCCGATATATAATCCACCACTCAGAGCTCCAGCCCAGATGCTAAACCGCAAGAGCGGAGCAAACACGTACAGAAAGAAAGGGGCGAACAGTACCAGAAGCAGGCTAATGAGCCACATCAGATGTTTTTTTAGGCCAAGACGATCTGAGATAATCCCCAGCAGAGGCTGGAAACTAATTGCAAACAATGACAAGCATGAAAAAACAATTCCGGTATCTGTTTTACTTAATCCAACAACGTCAGACAACCAAACAGGTAGAAATGGAAAACAGGTTGCCATAATGAAAAAGTAGAGAAAAAAGAACAGGCCGAAAATCCAGAAATCCTTTTTCTTATGAGTACTAGGCGCATTCATTATTTTTATCCTCTCGGGATAGAATAGAAAGGGCCGAGACCGGCCCAGGTCTTATTATGCCAAACGCTCAAGAGCTATTAGCATGGCGCTTTCCGGATCCAGTATGGGAAGCTGAATACCAGCCAGTGCTAGCCATTCTCCGCAGACCTCGGTGTTCTGGCACATCCATTCTGGCAACCTACGCATGGTATGCCCCCCCTCACCAACCAGTTGAAGATCGGGATGATCAACAACGTGGAGGCGATAACGGGCCTGCGCTTCCAACCCCGGGATACGCAGGGTTCCCGGTAAGGTGTTATCAGGCATCGCGAGCTGACTCACGAGAAAAAGCGCCTGCGTTTGATCTGAGCTCACGACGCCTTGAACCTGAGTTGCAACGTCTGGCATATCAACCCGCCACAACGTGCCGGTGTGAATAAGCTGACGCCATTTTTTGTAGAGCGCAGCATATCGACAGTAACCAGCAGATTCGTCTTCACTTGCTGTCACCGGGTCCAGCTCTAGGCCCATATGCCCAAAAAGAGCCGTCAAGCCGCGAAAAGCAATGCTGTGTTGCCGGAAGGTGGCATGGCAACGATGGCTACCAATGTGTGCTCCCATAACCTCCGGAGGGAAGAAGTAACTCATCCCACGCTGTATGGTGCATCTCTCTAAGGCATCATTGTTATCAGAAGCCCAAAAACGATGTGTGCGAGCAAGCACCTCAAAGTCGATACGCCCGCCACCAGAAGCACAGGATTCAAACTCAACTCGAGGGAAACGTTTTCTCAAAAGCTCCAATAGCCGGTAAAACTGTCTGGTCTGTGAGTCCACCGCTGCACGACCTTCATGCCCCGCTTGGACAAGTTCACGGTTCATGTCCCACTTCACATAGTCAACAGGGTGTTCGCCCAGTAGCCATAAAAAACGTTCATAAATGTATGTAAAAGCTTCGGGAATATTCAGGTTGAGAACGTACTGGTGTCTTCCGGTTGGTTGTGTATAGCCCGGCATTGATAGCACCCAATCGGGATGCAGGCGAAAGAGGTCAGAGTCTGGATTGATCATTTCGGGTTCTAGCCAAATTCCAAACTCCATGCCAAGAGATTTCACATGATTAATCACTGGCATTAGCCCATCTGGATATTTCTGTTCATCTAGATACCAGTCACCTAGGGCTGCATGATCATCATTGCGCCCTTTGAACCAGCCATCGTCGATAATGAATCGCTCGACACCAAGTGCTGCTGCGCGCTCAGCCATCTGCGCGATGTAGTCAGGGTTGTGGTCAAAATAAATACCTTCCCAAGTGTTGAGGTGCACCAGACGAGGTTTCTGATCAGGGAAGTGAATGATTTCATCACGCAAAAAACGGTGATATTGCTGGCTCATGCCGTTGAGACCATCAGGGGAATGGCAGGCGTACAACCAAGGGGTATACAGGGTTTCATCCTGCTTAAGTGCTTTCTCTCCAGGCATCCATAAGGCTTCCGCCTGAAGGTAACGTCGCCCGTCAGTTTTGACCTCACATTTCATGCGATGGTTTCCGCTCCAGCCCAGATGTGCAGCCCACACCTCACCTTGCTGTTCAGAAAAGCCAGGAGTACCTGCAATCAGCGCTGGAAAATGCTCATGGGACGTTCTGCCCCGGCGGTTTTCTAAGACAAAACCATCATGTGTTAGTCGGACCCGGTGCGGTTGAAACTCGCGTGTCCAGCGTCCATGAAAGGCCATCACTTCTCCCGCTCGCTCAGCCACAGGTAAAGTGATCGCGAAACGATTAACCTGCCAATCCCCTTCACGGAGGTTCGTTAGGGCATGCCGCATTTTCAGTACGCCTGAAGATGTCAGTATCAACTCACTCACCATCCGTAGGCCCGCCACCGAATCCTCACTCGTCAGAGTGAGTACTTCTCCGATCTGCTCGACTCTGACGGTTCTGAACACTGGCGATGCATCGAGACCATTTCGGTGTCCCTCCAGCCCTGGAGAGCCAAAAAGTCCTAGTCCGTTCTCAGCCATTAAGGTCAACGGCGTGTCTATATCTAGACGACCATTCGCAACCGGTCTTTCGAGGCTAATACAGTCATCTGGATTAAAGTGTTGCAGAGCGGATCCCCACCAAACTATCTCGGCATAAGGGTGAGTTTTAATAATCAGGTTTGAGTGGGGGCTGCTCAGCCTGCGGTACGTCGGTTCCATAAGACATCTCCGTTTTCGAGTATGTCCTACTGTTGATCCGAAACGTTTCGGCCATCAACCAAAACGTTTCGGATGTGTGATCTGGTTAAAACTAAGACGAAGGGGGAAGGGCTGTTTTACCCGGATTAAAATCCGGCTGCCAGAGCACTTGCAGCGTTTCCGGAGAAACATCTGTGATGAGTTTACGTATCATGTCAGCAACCTGACGGCCGACACGCTCTCTTGTTGACTGAAGAACGGCTGCCACATCCAATTCTATGATACTGTCCTGTGGCAAACCGTCGTAGACAACTAGAGAGACTGCATGCTCTCCATATAGATGGTCAGAAAGCAACAGCGATATGGCTGCACCGTCACCACTCAAGTCGCTATCGGTAATAATGGCGGTAGGGGGAAGTGGAAGTGACATTAGCTCGTTCACAGCTTGGTAACCAGCGCGTCGTGTAGGGGTAATTAAACGTAGCCAAGTCTCAGGCAAGCTATGTAGACTTAGGGCATCTCGCCAACCTTGGCGTCGAGCCATGACATAGGCCCGGGAACTATCCTCACTAAGTAATGCAATTCGCTGATGCCCAAGTGCAATGAGATGCTGCGTGGCATGCCACGTGCCCGCATGGTTATCAAAGTCAAACCAAGCACAGGGAAGACCGGACAACACTTTTCCGAGAGCCAGAAACGGTATGCCAGCCTCAAGAAGGTGTATCAGGCGCGGATCGTTGTCCAACGTGTGAGCCACAATCAGAGCATCAACCCGGCGGCTTTTGACCAAACGCATATAGCTGTGACTGTCAGCCCCCTCATCATCAGCTATCAGCAGTAAGTCGATATCATGCTTGGCCAGTTCACGGCTTATACAACTGACCATATCCATGAACACACTGCTGTTAAATGGTACGGCATGTTCAGGAAACACAAAGCCAACCGCATCAATTTTCCCAGTTTTAAGTCGTCTTGCTTGGGTGTTTGGACGGTAACCCCGACGTTGTGCCTCCATCTCCACACGCATACGGGTCTCTGCCGAGACATCAGAAAACCCACCAAGCGCTCGGCTGACAGTGGTGACAGAAATTCCGAGTTCGGCAGCAATAGCCTTAAGTGACATATCTTCTCCTGCTGTTAACTAATCGCTCTTGGCTGTGTTCTCAGATGTTCGTTCTTGTCACGCCATAGTTTCCGTGGGTAGTGAAGACAGAAAGCTAGCTTGGTAAAGGCTGGAAAAACTCTCACCTATAATTCATATCTAATTGAAAATCCGAGAAACTTCATTAGCAATTCGAGATACCACTCTACCATATTGCACCGATGTTAGCGGAGTTTACCGGTATCAGTGGAGGTATCCCTGAATCGCCCCCAGTACTTTAAAAACCTCACAGCCTTGAATGAGGCAACTATTGGTGATGTATGATCTGCCAGCCTTATCCGGAAACAATCAGAATCGAAGCGATTAAACAAGTCATAGAGTACGTGTGGTCGGTGACTACCGTTGCACGATAAACCGGGGTATCCAACCACAGCCTGCATGCATGCATGGATCAAGCAGTAGGCTGTCCCTGCTGAATAACTGCACGAAGAGTAAGTCTTTACAAGCCGAGATCCGATGCCATAAACCAGTCACCGCAGAGGTAACTGTTTTACGGAATTGGTCAAGCAATCCTGGCCTATCAATAGTGTTCCCAGCCAGTTGTCAATCAGCGCTGTGAGTTGTGGAATGAGCCGAATGAGGGCTATTATCGGTTCATACCGTGAGCCGAATAAGGTGTCAATTCGGCTCATTTGTGGCATTGCACTGCTTGCCCGCGACGCAGAATTAACGAGATTATCGATGACAGTAGACTGGATCTGGCAACATGAGGACTGGCCACATTTTTGCTGGCAAGAGAGGCTATTACTTCCACGACTACGTCTGGCACACCGCAATCTGGGACTACTCCAGGGCCTTCATTTGTCAGCTCACAGCACAACACTGGCGCATCAGACACATGCCCTAGATACGCTGCTGGCCAATATCGTCGCGTCCTCGGCCATCGAGAATCAGCAACTGAACGCGCAGTCGTTACGTGCATCTCTGGCATGTCGCCTCGGGATAGTGGAGCAGTCACCCTACCCTACCTCAGTTAGATCCGAGGGGCTGGCCGCCATGATTGTGGATGCAATTAGCAGCGATGAGCAGTTGACGCTTGAACGCCTGCTGCAATGGCATCGCTGGCTTTTTCCCGCAGATGACCGGAGATCGCATCAGATACGCGTTGGCCAGCTGCGTGGTGATGAGCCGATGCAGGTGATATCCGGAGCACGTGATCGACTCATCGTGCATTTCGAAGCCCCACCACGTGAGGGACTAGGGCAGGCATTGGCCACTTTCATCGACTGGTTCAATACCAGTTTCGATGATCCCTGCCTAGATCCATTACTGCGAGCCGCCATCTGTCAGCTCTGGTTTGTCACGTTACATCCGTTTGATGACGGTAACGGACGGATTAGCCGAGCCCTCACCGATCTTGCACTCTCTCAGGCCGACAACCAGAGCATCAGTCTGTATGCAATTTCGACAGTGATTTTTGAGCGTCGAGCTGATTACTATCGCGCTCTGGAGCAGACCCAGAGAGGTGGTCTGGATATCACCCCTTGGCTGGTTTGGTTTTTGGACACACTCAACGTCACGCTGGAACAGGCACAACAATCATGCACCCAAACTCTGGCCCGGCAACGTTTCTGGCAGCAACACGCTAATGACCAATTGTGCCCTGAACAGGTAATGATCCTGAACTATTTGATAGGCAGTGATGATGATCGCTGTTTGCAGAGCATTAGTGCCAGTCAGTATCAAATTATTGCTCAGGTGAGCAAATCTACAGCCACGCGCCATCTTACTGATCTACTGGAAAAAAACTGCCTAGAAAAAGAGCCTGGTGGAGGCAGAAACACACGATATCGGCTCAAATTGACACCTGAAAAGTAAGCCAATTTATAATATGAGGTGGGTGATTACTGGATTTGCCCCATAGAGCCAGACACTTGCACCTTGTCCATGAATGCTAACTTGTAGGGGGGGAGTGCCGATCGGATTCTCGCCTTCTCAGTTAGTTCCATCCCGAAGCATCGATTTGGGCAAGAACGCCCCGCATCTTTATTCATCACACCGAAAGAGCAAGCAGAGTTCGCTCTATTTTGCAAGATCACTCGAGCACATGATGAAAATACTTCTCATTTTGCTGTTCAAGCTATCCTAAGGGTCCCGTAAGAAATCACTAATCTATCCTCACAGAGTGAACATCTTCAGGTGATAGAACCTTTACTCGTGTATACGTGAACTTTATCATTAGGCACATCACACTTTAAGGTAGCTATTTAATTTAGTGATTTTACTTAGCTGAAGCATTACTGTTTGGAGAGAATAAATGGCAAGGAAAAGGCGGACATCAAAGAAACTTGGAGATTTTTATCTAATTATACTTGCCATCGTCATCTTTATTACTATCAAGATAATTGAAGCTATTAAAGCGGTTCCTTGGCAATTTTGGGTGGGTGCATTCTGCGTTTTATTTCTTTTTTTCACATACCGTTACAAAAAAACCACCGACAAACCAGAAAAACCAACAGTTACAGCCACACCTCATCCAACTAAGCACACTTCACCAGTGCATCGAGAGCCGCCGAGGGCAGCTTTCACGCCATCACATGCCCCCAGTCATTCGAAAGCTATAGCCAACGCGGATACAAAGATGCAACCAGAGGCGTTACCACACCAACAACCGAATCCAAACACTGAAGATCTGATCAAGGTATCGGCCTCTGACCTCATGATTTCTGGAGTATCAACCCCTTTTGAGCCCACGACCTTGGATGCAAACTCTTTTGCCAAGACAAAGCCAGATCCAGCTATTGATGCGCCACCAGCCTCCCTTGATTTTGATGACGATGTTTTTACTGTTTTGTCCCTGACAGATAACGATACGGAACTACCCGCGCCCGAGTTCAGCATATCTTTTTCATTCAGAGAACGCAGCCCATCCGTTGTGCCTTCTGAGCAAAACGTACTCTTCACCTCTTCTGAGCTAATGCCTGCGGGGCCCTGCATGGTTGGCCGCTGGATGTCCCCAGGTGAAGAGATCACTCTTGCTGGTCTCAAAATTAGCGGCGGTATGTTTTATGTCGGCAACACCAGGCTGGATGGAGGCCTCTTTGAAGAGCCATCACTTATCGATCCACAAGCCCTTGTTACCATCAAAGATGCGCCCTCAGATCTTCCTCTGCATGGATATTATCCGAGCTATAAAAATCTCACTGCCGACGCCAAGAAAAGATATTTGCAATGGATTGCGAATGGGCGCAAAGACCCCGACGTCGCAATTGGGTTTGTTTTCATCTTTTTCTATGGCCTTGAGCGCCGGTATTTTATTGATGCCAAAAGAGACGAGCTAGCCAAAAGAGAGATGCCATTTATTCTTGCCGAAATAGCCAGATTGGTGACCATCTATTCGGCGCACCCCTCTTTCACAAGATATGCCACCAATTTTCTCGAATATGGGATGGCGAAGAACATCAGCAAGGAATATTACCTTTTCCCCGCACAAGAGGCCGATCCGCTCAGCTACCACGTCCCTATTTCGCTGAAAATCTGCCTCGGGCAACTGGTTAGAGACGGCAAGCCGGTTCCTGCCGATTGGGCTTTGCTCTGGGCGACCTGTACCCCGACAATTTCCTTACGGACCCCCGCGCAGCGCTGCTTTGATATCTTCAAGGCTATGTTCATCGACACCTATAAACGGGAGTATGGCGATGGCATCAAACTGAAAGAGCTCAAATCCCGTGTCGAGGTTTCCTATGCGCCGTCTTCTTATGCCGTCAGCCAATTCATTGAGCGCTGCGTCACCAATCTATCTGATGTCTCCTTCTCGCAGCCATACATCAAAAAGCTGAGTAAGGTTGTTGACCTTTGCACCTCCTTGCTTGAGCCATATAGCCGGTATCTAGGGAGAAATGTTGGGGCAGAAAACACCTTGGAAGCTTTGCTTCATCTGCCATATCAGTATTGGCCAACAGCCATGAAACAAACGTTCGTGACGCTGGCAGAGGTTGTTGGTGTTGATGCCATGCTCCTGCCTTGGTCTGACCTTGCAGCGCGTATCAACATCAACAGCACGGGAGGCCTCAATAAAGCGCAGTATGAAGGTTTGGCTAACATCTTGGCTCACCACCATATGAGCATCGAGCCTCACCCAGAGGGAAGCAATAAGCGCCCGAAGGGAGACGAGCCTGTTGTCATCTATCCGATAAATCCGCAAGAGACGCTGAACAAAAATCAGAGCAGTGTGGATACTGTGTCCGCATTTGTAGATCTGGCCTGTGTTGTCCTGAATACCGACGAAGATAAATCGGAAGTCACGATCGCTTTCCTCAAGGAGCAGATCGGTTCAATGAACTTCCTGACCCACTCTCAATCAGTTCGACTGATCGCAAAAGCGCTACTGGGCACTCAGGCACCTCCTACCCTGTCGATCGTAAAGAAAGCCATCGATGCCTTGGATGGTGAACAAAAGGCATTAGTCGGCAAGCTGCTCGTCGCCTTTGTGAAAGCTGACAACTCGATCACCCCAGCCAAAGTGAAGGTACTGGAGCAGCTGTATAAGCTGATCTCTTTGGATGTGAAACAGGTCTACTCAGACCTCCATTCAAATGAGGCCAGGATCGTATCAACGAGCAAATCTGGCAGCGTGACCAAGGCTACTGGCAGTGCCTCCAGTTTGGATATGGCTCGGGTGGCACAGCTCAAACAGGAGACCTCTCAAGTCACTGCAATGCTTGCATCCGTGTTTACAGAGAATGATGGTGAACATGATGATATCTACCAGCCACAACAGGCCAAGACAGAAGCGTCATCAGATCAAGCGGACGAGCCGACAACCCTTGGGGACACTCGTTCTCTATTTGGCCTTGATGATGACCTAAGCCAATTCCTCAGGGCTCTGCTTGCCCGTCCGGAATGGGCTCGTGATGATTTGTCTGCACTTGCCAACACCATGGGCCTGATGCTCGATGGTGCACTTGAACAAATTAATGAAGCCATGCTCGATCACTTTGATGAAATGCTGATCGAGGGTGATGACACCATTGAATTGAACACTGACCTTCTGGAGCAAATTCCTCATGAGTAAAATCAGGCCAAAAGAGCGTGACGCCGTCATCCAATCCTTAAGAGCGGGTGTCGTGCCCAAGGTGGGTCAGCATCTCATCCAAGTTGGCCGCAAAAACGAAATTGACGCCTTCATGACAGACATCAATCGCGTTGCCGATACAGGTTCATCATTCAGGATCGTTGTCGGGGAGTATGGTGCCGGTAAAACCTTCCTTCTCAACCTTGTGCGAGCAATCGCGCTTGAGAAGCAGCTTGTTACCGTTCACGCCGATCTCAATCCCGATCGCCGACTGCATGCCAGCGGCGGCCAAGCGCGTTCCCTCTATTCTGAGCTCGCCAAGAATATGTCCACCCGCACGAAACCTGATGGCGGTGCACTTGCGGGTGTAGTGGAGAAGTTCATCGCTCAGGCGAAAAATGAAGCCAAGGCGAATGGCTCACAACCTGAAGCGGTCATCCGGAAGAAGCTGGAAGATCTAGCCGAGATGGTCAATGGCTATGACTTTGCCGAGGTGATTGCCGCCTACTGCAAAGGGTTCCAAGATGGAAATGACCAGCTGAAGCATGACGCCATCAGATGGCTTCGGGGCGAATTCTCAACCAAGACCGATGCCCGCATAGCGCTGGGTGTCCGGACCATCGTTGATGATGCCACCATGTATGATCAGCTCAAGCTGATGGCCCGTTTCGTTCAGCTGGCAGGCTATTCAGGCTTGCTGGTATGCCTTGATGAGATGGTGAACCTCTATAAGCTTGCCAACACCCAGGCTCGCAACTCCAACTACGAACAAATCCTGCGGATCCTCAATGACTCCTTGCAAGGGACGTCGGTCGGGCTCGGGTTCATCCTTGGCGGCACTCCCGAGTTTTTGATGGACACCCGACGCGGCCTCTTCAGCTATTCAGCCCTGCAATCCCGTTTGGCCGAGAACAGCTTTGCTCAGGATGGGCTGGTGGATTACTCAGGGCCAGTACTGCGCCTCTCAAGCCTGACCCCTGAGGATTTCTACGTTCTCCTTGAGAAGTTGCGGCATGTCTATGCCTGTGGTGATGAAACCCGTTACACATTGCCAGACGAAGCGTTACCGGCATTTATGGCCCATTGTGAGAGCCGGTTGGGGGAAAGCTATTTCAGAACCCCCAGAACGACGATCACCGCCTTTGTGAACCTGCTGGCCGTCCTAGAGCAGAACCCTGATGCAAACTGGAAAGAGCTCATTGGCTTTACTGACATCAAATCTGATCAGGGAGCGGAGTTAGAATTGGCAGTGGAGCCCGATGATGAATTCACCTCGTTCCAGCTCTGACTCCCGACATTTTGAACGGCTGGATGAGCGGATCCGGCGCTGGGTGTGGCAAAAGGGGTGGACCTCTCTTCGTGATGCGCAAGAGCGGGCGATACCGGCATTATTGGGGGCAGATACAGACGTGATCATCGCTGCTGCCACTGCTGCGGGTAAAACTGAAGCTGCCTTCTTGCCGATATTCACGGTGCTACTGAACAGCCCCGAGCCCGCTACGGTTCTATACATCAGTCCTCTCAAAGCGCTGATCAATGATCAATGGGGACGGCTCAACGAGCTCTGTGACTCGTTGGAGATCCCTGTTACTGGCTGGCATGGTGATATCGCCTACAGCAAGAAGCAGAAGTTCTTGAAGAGTCCCAATGGGGTGTTGTTGATCACCCCTGAATCCCTGGAGGCCCTCTTTGTGAATCGGGGGTCATCCATCCCTGGGATGATGGCCAACATCAAGTACATCGTGATTGATGAGCTGCATGCCTTCATCGGCTTTGAGCGAGGAAAACAGATCCAATCCCTGATGCATCGTGTTGAGCTGGCCATCGGTCGTCAGGTCCCCCGCGTTGGGCTCTCTGCTACTCTCGGGGATATGTCGCTCGCGGCAAAATTCTTGCGCCCTTCCCTACCTGATAGCGTCCAGCTCATCGAGTCAAAGGATGGTGGCCAGGAGCTAAAGGTCCTCATCAAAGGCTATCTCGAAGGTAAAACGGAACCAGACGAAGAACGAGATGAAGACGACCCAACATCTCCCTATGTAGCCATCAGTAACGACTTGTATCGTGTACTCCGCGGGTCAAACAACCTGGTATTTCCCAACTCCAGATCGAACGTTGAAAAGTACACAGACCGTTTACGTCGCCTTTGCGAACAAGATAAGGTCCCAAACCAGTTCTGGGCACACCACGGCAGTTTGTCGAAAACATATCGTGAAGAAACGGAACAGGCTTTGAAGTCGGGTGATGTGCCAGCGACAGCGATTTGCACCAGTACGTTGGAGCTCGGGATCGACATTGGCTCCGTTAAAAGTATTTGCCAAATCGGTCGACCACCTGCGGTGTCTTCATTGCGGCAACGTCTTGGTAGGTCCGGACGCCGTAAGGGAGAGTCCGCAATCCTTCGCGGCTACATCATCGAGCGCGAACTCTCCCCCAATACAAGTATCTCAGATTCACTACGTGAGGACCTGATCCAAACTATCGCCATGGTCAGGCTACTGATCGGTGGTTGGTTTGAGCCTCCCCTTGCTGGTGGCTTGCACGCCTCAACTCTAGTTCAACAGATCCTTTCTGTTATCAGTGAGCGCGGCGGCATCATGGCCAGAGACCTTTGGCATAGTCTGCTCTCCCCTGGTGCGCCTTTTGAAGGATTCACACCTGATGACTTTATTGGGCTTCTCAAGCAGATGGGCCGCTTGAAATTGATACAACAGGACTCATCAGGTTTGCTGCTGCACGGTGAAGTAGGCGAAAAACTCGTTAACAATCACGAATTCTACGCATCATTTGTCAGTGATGAGGAATACCGGCTGATCTGCGCCTCTACTCAGGTTGGGTTGATCCCGATAAGCAGGCCTCTGATTACAGGCCAGAAGATCATTTTTGCCGGTCGCCGCTGGCAAGTTCTCGAAGTGAATGAAGAAAAGAAATTTATACTTGTGGCCCCCTCAAAAGGAGGGACTCCTCCTGTCTTCGATAACTGCTTGGCCACTGTTCACGAAATAGTCAGGGTTGAAATGCGCAATGTGCTTGCTGGTGGCTTTGATGTTCCATTTCTTGATACCAGAGCAAAAGAGCTACTGTCCGAAGCAAGAGAAAACTTTAAACGCTTTGACCTTGACTCGACTACATTGATTGAATTGGGCGATAATTCCGTACAGCTGTTCCCGTGGTCCAGTGATATTGCACATGATGCGTTTGTTCTGTTGATGCAAAAAAATGATATTGATGCTGTTAATGAAGGCATTTATATCTTAATTAATTGCAGCAAAGAAAAAATGCTGAATGTTATCGTCAGCATTAAAGACTCACATGTACTATCGACAGACCTACTGGACGGAGTCCGAAACTTAAATCGAGAAAAGTGGGATTGGGCACTTCCTGATAGAATTTTGCGTAAGTCATTCTCCTCACTTAGGTTGGATCTGGAAGGTGCATTAGGAATATGTAAGAAGGTCATACTCATGCATGGAAAATAATTTTTCTACTAAACTGGCTAAATAGCTATTCCGAATAGTAGATCACTGTACTCGTACCGCTTCTACAGGTGACATGGAGCACACATCGTCGATGAGCCTTGTCACTTCAGGTGTTGCATGTTAACCAGAATATGCCAGCGGTGTGACTGTGGATCGTTTGCCGTTGAATAACGGCAATTAAAAATAATTGGTTAATCATTGTTTAAGCCACCTAATCAACCTAAACCCCACATTCGTAGGTTTATTTTCGCTAATGGTTAGATGGTTAATTAGGTTCGCTATAAAGCGATAAGTATATTGACAGCGTTGAATTATACTCATCCATACCTCACAATATTATTTTCATTGAAATTACTTAACCACCTAACCATAACTATCACTCAATCAGTAATAATGTGGCTTACGGATGGTTAGCAACATCATAATGCTCACTTAACCAGAATATAATACATTAACCATTAGTCGCATCTTTTGATAAAAACACCCGACTCAGTGGCGGGTGTTTTTTTACTTTATTACTTTATTACTTTATTACTTTATCTATCCTATTTGTTCCAATCACTGGCAAACAGTATAGAGTTTGATTAGATCGGCCTTTCTTGCTCTTTATTTTCCCCTCGCTCGCAAGCATCCTGAGTGCCTTACCACAAGATGTTGCCATATTGACCTTCTCTCCATGTAGCTTGCACAATTCACTCGCAACAACCCATTTAGTATCATTATATTCCCCTGACAGATAATTATGGCAAATAATATCGTACCAAGCCCCCTTATCAGTGTGAGCATCGTTTACAGACGCAGCTTGAATGACTGTCGTTTCATCCAGATACCAAGAGCCCCCATCATCATATTTTGCCTTTACCTCCAACCAAAACTGACGTAATTTCTCGGGTTCGGTGTGACGCACTCGCCCCTCATCCCAACTCCAACCAAGAATTTCATTAAGAACATCCATATTTGCTGGTGACGCCAACTCGATCACCGCAAACCGCGAACTCCCAGTAGCATCTTTCAGGAAACCAGTGCCGTTAACCGTGCCAATAAAACTAGTTTGACGCCGCTTAACAGTGAAATTACGCCCATACGGCACTCGAAAACGGTCATGATCTCTCGTTAAAAACGCTTTCAGGCTGCCAGCCTCATGCCTGGTGGTACTCTCAAGTTCGGCCAATTCTACCACCCACGCGGAAACTGCGCGTCTCACATCATCAGGCACATCGGGATTGATGGAGCAATCCAGTGTTGACCCAGGTACCACAGTGGCAATATGGCGTATCCATGCAGATTTTTTGAATGATTGGCCACCCGCGAGGACCGGAACCAATTTTGATATCCAATTGGGTTCATATAATGCAGCAACACATCCAATCAACCATGGATTTATTACCTGAGCGGCATAACCTGGGTTGACCGCACCTAGGGTGGCTATCACCTTATCCACTCGTAATTGACCATCCCACGGCATCCCGTCCTCCAGCCAACTACGTACAGGATGATAACTATGCTGTTCACAAATCGCTGTCAAATGATCATCAATTGCCCTGTCTGACAGATGTGCATGCTGGCAGGCATCAACCAGCGCAGATCGCTGACCTGCATCAGAGAGACCTAGGCGCTGATTATCAGAATTAGCGACCTCTGGTTCAGCCGTCATCTGGTTGAAACGCGGGATCCAGTTTTTGTGTAAAATAATAGCATGCAGATTACGGCTAGTCCTCATCGGTCGGCTATTTGGCAAAAGGTCCGGCAACGTCAATTGCTTGCTGTTGTCCATGACTTTCGCGAAAACTACATTTTTTTCCTGCTGCTCATTATTTTTCTGATCTTGCTGGTCGTACGTCAAGAGTTCACACCCAAATATTTTTTCATTGCTTTGCTTCATTGTTATTATCCTCGGCCTTATAGGCCTGATTTTTATATATACTATGCATTACCACTTGGATTTCATTTTAATTATAACCAAAATTAGCCTGTTATAAATCACGCGTGAAATATCAAAAGATGCTTTACCTTTAGTTTATTCCAATGAGACCAGACATGCTTAAACTGTGCTTCGTGTACAATGTCACTTGTAACGACCATATGAGTATAGTGCACAGGAGTTCAGAGATAACATTTCAACAAAACCAGTAGATTACGTTATATCTACATAGGCCAACCAGTCTATGTGCCGATGAAGATATGACTATTTCCATCAAAGATCAATAGGACGAAAAAAAATAAACTGACATTTTGTGCAATTTATTTATTAAGCCTAATAATTGCACCTAGAATTACAACAAATATATATAAACACTAATTCCTAGTGACGAAACATGGCTATTTAAACTACCAGGTTATCGATAAATTTCCGAACGTCGCAGTAGTTATGGCCGCACAGCTAGAGCAGTTCTCGGCATGTCGCATACTGTCCAAAATTGCAGCGGCTGAAACCACTACAGAGGAGAGACCAATCGCCAGCATTGTAGATACAGAACTGGATCACATGCACCACGACCAGTGGTGCAACCTAGAAAAAATGGCTACTGAGCTATCCTGCCTGGGGGGCGAGTACCGACAGATCTATGAACAATCCTCGCTACGCGAGAATGATAGCCATAGCTATTCACCTTTTCAGGTGAGAGGGATACGCTTTATCTATATATATAAAAACAATCCCTCTCAGCTATGCAACTCAGTTACACTGCTGGACCTCAGAGTTTCTCTCGCTCCTGGGCAGTTGGCTGCTCACGTTCGGCCATGACGTCGGCGCTCATACCAGGCTCATCAAACCACCTATCCCAGGACTCACCTACAGGTGTGATTATGCGAGTACGACCAACCACTACGATCTCAACATGCGTGACCTCATCTGGCAGGGCCACGGCCTCGGGCAGGTAAACCCCCTGGCCACGACCACACTTAAAAACTGTTGATTCCATCACGCGTCCTATGAAGCCAGATACCATGTGAACCGAACATAGCTAATGGGCCCGGTATGTCAACTGACACCGGATGCACACGTTATGCAATACGGCTATACTGTATATAAAAACAGCAACCAGTGAGCCGCCATGTTCGCCATCCCACATCCAACCCCGGACGCTCTAGAGCTGCCGCTTTTTCTGTCCCCTGTGATTTGCGGCTTTCCTAAATAACTGATCCCAATAGTGCTACTGAATCGCCCCCAGTTCCCTAGACACCTCACAGCCTTAAAATGAGGCAACTATTGGAGGTGTTATGACCCGTCAGCGTTATCCAGAAACATTCAAAATCGAAGCCGTTAAACAAATCACCGAGCGCGGACGGCCGGTGGTTGACGTTGCACGAGCCCTCGGGGTATCCGGCCACAGTCTGTATGCCTGGCTCAAGCAGTACGGTAAGCCTGCTGACCAGCAGCTCGAAGAGTCTGCTTTGCAAGCCGAGATACGCCGCCTGAAAGCCGAACTGCGCCAGGTCACCGAGGAGCTCAATATCCTAAAGGAGGCCGCGTACTTTGCCAGCGAGTCAAGGAAAGGTACGCATTCATAACCTCCCGACTCGACCGCTACAGCGTCGTTACCCTGTGCCAGACCCTGGGGGTTCACCGAAGTGGCTTTTACGCGTGGCTGAAACAGCCCACATCGCCACGCCATCAGGAGGACGAACGACTGACCGGATTGGTCAAGCAATCCTGGCTGGAAAGTGGTGCTGTCTACGGTTATCGCAAAATCCATCGCGACCTTCGTGACGCAGGGGAAGCCTGCGGCAAGCACCGTATGGCCAAATTAATGAGGCGGGAAGGGCTGCGTTCGCAAACGGGCTATCAACGCCGCAAGGGGCATTATGGAGGAGGCAAAAGCCCACAGGTTGCCCCAAACACGCTGGCACGTCAGTTTAAGATGCCAGCTCCCAACATATCCCGGGTGACTGACATTACCTACATCCGCACTCAAGAAGGGTGGTTGTACCTGGCGGTGGTGCTCGACCTGTTCTCTCGCCAGACGTCGGTTGGGCGATGAAGTCACGCATGACGGCAGACTTGGCGGTTGATGCGTTATTGATGGCCGTCTGGCGACGCAAGCCCAAGCAGCCGGTAATGGTGCATTCGGATCAGAGCAGCCAGTTTACCGGTGGTGAATGGCAGGACTTTCTGAAGACCCACAACCTGAGTTGCAGCATGAGCCGACGTGGCAACTGTCACGACAACGCGGTCGCCGAGAGCTTCTTCCAGTTGCTCAAACGGGAGCGGATCAAGCGCAGGATTTACGCGACAAGAGACGAAGCCCGCAGCGATGTGTTTGATTATATCGAGATATTTTACAACCCAATCAGGCGCCATGGTTCCAATGATGGGCTGTCGCCGGTAGAGTTTGAAAGGCAGTTTATTTTTCAGCAACAAAGTGTCTAGAAAACCAGGGGCGATTCAAACGCACCGACTCAAAAGGTTCGAGCTGCATGGCATCGTCACACGCACAGCGTATGCTGAGACACCTCCAAGGGTCGTGTATGAACTAACACCGCTTGGTGAGGGCCTGCGAGTTCTTGAGGCAATGGGTAAGTGGGGGTACTCTTTGCCGGATGATGCCACGTCAAATGAGTCACCATTACAATGGTGACGGACATGGAATTCGTTGCAAGTCCTGAATGCTCTTTTTGAGCCCTCCACCGAAATCTCTCACGACGACACAAGCGATGAGCATTAAGAGCCGCTAAGTAAAGTGCTAATTAAGCCAGTGGTTGAACATCGATGGCCCAATCCTATCGAAAGTTGTCATTTAGGCCACTTTTTAGCGCATGGAGATTGAGCAAAAATCACCTCCTCGAAACATCAACAGGACCAATCACATGAAATTCAACGCACTTCCTTTGGTACTCTCTATCGCTTTTGGTGCAGTCACCGCCCCGGCGTTTGCAGGAGAAAGCGACACTCAGGCTTCCACTTCAACTCATAAAGTTGAAATGCAACAGGTTCGTAATGCGACAGTGAAAATCACTTACGCAGGCACTACCTTCTTGATCGATCCTATGCTGGCTAAAAAGGGCGCTTACCCTGGGTTTGAAGGTACCTATCGCAGCAACCTCCGCAATCCGCTTGTGGAGTTACCCGAGTCGGCAGAGAACATCATCTCAGGAGTGGATGCGGTCATCGTTACTCATACCCACCTTGACCACTGGGACGATGCAGCACAAAGAGCATTGCCTAAAAACATTCCGCTGTTTGCGCAGCATGAGGCTGATGCACAGCTGATCCGCGCTCAGGGTTTCAAGAACGTTCGCGTACTGACTGACGAAGCTGAATTTGGTGGCGTTCAAATTTCCAAGACTGGTGGTCAACATGGCACAGACAAAATGTATGCCGATCCCGTTCCCGCAAAACTGCTTGGTGAAGCCATGGGCGTCATTTTTCAAGCGAAAGGCTATAAGACCCTCTATTTGGCCGGTGACACCATCTGGCGTAAAGAGGTAGACCAGGCCATTGAGACATATGACCCTGAAGTCATCGTGCTCAATGCCGGAAAAGCAAAAATGACTGGGTACGAAGGCGCAATCATCATGGGTGAGGAAGACGTGCTTCGCGCATCACTGGCTGCGAAGAATGCAAAAATTGTTGCGGTGCACATGGACGCAGTTAATCACATGTCCTTGACCCGTGATGAACTACGGGCCTACGTCAAGAAGCATGGTATCGAGAGCCGCGTTGATATCCCGGAAGACGGAGTGTCACTGGCGTTCTGATGTCAATTACATAAAGCGGCATGAAACGGCTTTTGATGTTCAGCAAAGGCATCGTTGCTCGGTTAAGGGGTGGGTTATTGAATAACCCACCCTGCAAGTCTCTGTCAGTTAGGGCTAATCTGTGTCCGCAATACATGTTGCTGTGCTCGCCTTCAAGGAGGTGAGGCCGTTGCTTCCCAAATCTGCCGTCCCCAGCCCCAAATGGTCGCTACATTTGGGGCTTTCCGACAGGCAGACCAAGGCTGTTCAGTTTGTTTATCGCGCTCTCATACGCCATCATTTCCCCTACCTGATCGCTGTATTTCCGCAGACTGATTTTCCCCGCCATCAACTGCTTGAACCGACACATTGCTGTCTCTGCCAGCGAGCGATGTTGATAACCCGATCATCTATAATATAATGAGAACGGGCCATACATTTTACCAGTGAAATGAAAACACGACAAACCAATGCCAATAAATACCTAGCAAGATTAGATAGAACCCCATATCTATCGTGATTTCATTACCGCAGGTAAAAGCCTGGATCAGCCTCTATCAACACGTTTTGCTGGTAACTCGATTTTTCAGAGCCTTATTTATCTGCGACAATATTGTTGCTCTATGATTAAGTGGAAGCATTTTTTCAAAAATGCTTTGTTTATAACCAGAAGCCGCTGTAATCAAGTAAAAACAATCTTTTTCCCCCAAGAAAAGAGAAAACCATTCATTCTTTGTGAAAGGATTTATTTTATGAATTTTAATTAGCGCATTAAAAATATCCTTAAACACGTCAGACAAACGACCTTTATTTCTCAACTCAATAATATTTTCATATAACGAGTTGTTAGACTCAACAGATTGTATGGGTGACGACAGTGGGATTTGATTGATGATTACACCAATAAATTCACCAACCCTGCAATCTGGAATATACCCATAATGATCTCGATACTTATCATCGTCGCTCTTATTACGTTTGATAACAGGACACCCGCCAATTAGTCCTTTTTTCTGATTTTCCATGTAAGCATACTGGACCAGTCGTTGCTGCTCTTGGACCCAAAGCCTTGCATTTTTTACGTCAGCCTCGGTTAACTCTTTTATAAGGGAAAAATCAGAATTCACATCAACTGTACCTAGGTGAACATTTACAGCCCTATACCTACGAACACATTTACCTGAACTGAGCTCCAGCTCTTCCAGTACACTCACGGTTTTGCTAAATGATACTGTTCTAAGATTTGCATTCAACCTCATGTTAGCCATGCCACACCTCTCATTATTATTGTTATTTTATGTTTTTTTCTTTGGTTTGTTCGTGTGATATGGGATCCCCATACCAATCAGCAATCCATTCATTGTTAGTCAAAATTTCATTTTTTAGTTTGTCTCTGTCTAAGAAAAACATGTTTGGCTTATCAATAGTATCTTTTTCTGAGTTGATATCCTGGACATATCCATCAGGAATCAATGCGTTTGATCCTACATGAACGCTCTCCAGCCCTTTCCTAAAAATTGTAGCCAAAACGCCTTCCAACAGTGCTCGTGCATTTGATATAAAACTATCCGATGGTTCTTCGATTGATAGCAAAACAAAATCCAATCTTAGAAGCCGGAAAAAGAATGACGATGAACCATATGTTTTTTTATCCACAAATGACTGCACTGTTCTTTTAATCTTGGCATATTGTTTTTTAGTGCAACGAATCCATGCAGTAAATAGTATAACCTTAAGCTCGATTAATTGATTTGATTCACCTAATTGCAAATTTAAATCATCTCGCCGAGGTGAATATTCAATGCCCTGGTCGAGCAGCTTAGACCAGGTAGCCCGCAATCTCTTAACCTTAGAGCCTGATATCCATTTCTTACCGTCTATACTATAACAAATACCTTTTGGCTCGTAATTATCTGCTCTCCTCACCCTGACCATTACATTATGCTCACGCAACCCAGTGACAAATTCAGTCATGTTGTTCGGCTGTTTTTTAAAAACCACGTCCATTGCATCCCTGATAATACAAGCGGGATCATGCATAGCATGAAAGCTCCCTCTACCACGGCCATTTTTAATATTTACTATGCTATACTCATGACCGAAATTTTTTTCAGGGCTTTTACAGATCGACAATCCCAATTCCATTTCAATTTTTCGAGCAGCGTCAACTCCACGAGCGTAGTCATTACTATCATCAACTAAGGTTCTGTCTAGTTTTACTCTACATGCCACAACATGTACATGTAGAGACCTTGTATCGCGGTGTATAACAGATGTCCATCGAGTATCGCTACCATATCCCAGTTCAATCATTAGCAGCCTAGCTGCAACTAGACATTGATATGGCGTTAATGATTCATCGGGGCTTAATGATAGTGAATAATGTGCACATAGTTGGTTTCCTGTGCCTGCATACAATGATGCCTGCATATTCAACTCCATGAGTAGTGGCCCGATGTCATAATCAGAGACCTCACCTCTTTCATTCAATGTAATATTTGGTCTATTAATTACACCACCACCGAGATGATAAACCTGTGATGGCATGGATTTTCGTTTCCTACCAATATGTATAGCTCGGTAAATATAAGACAGTCTGTACTGGAAGTTTTGGCCGAACCTGTGTTTTTCAAAATTCATTTCAACTTTACTCCAATCAGAGCTTTTTCAATTCCTATAAACAGAGAATTTATAGATGAGAAAGCCTGCATCACTGGAGAGTTATCACTACTGTCAGTAATAAATTTATAAACGTCACTACCGACCTCAGCTTGTCTAATCAACAAAATGATTTGATTTAAATTCGATGATATATTGTATACCCCCTCGAGCAATCTCACACGATCATCATATGAAAAATCTGGTGAGATATTACTGTCTGGTTCCCTGAGAGCCAAAAACCGAATCAGGCTAGACTTTTTGGGAATGCCATAGGTTTTACTATGCTTAGTTAAAACACGTTGCTCAGCTTCATTAAATGAGATTCGGAGTATTAAGCTGCGTTTTTCGCCAGCTGATTTTTGGGGTCTACCTGAGCGTGGTTTTATGTTCATTGCGTGCACCTTTATAATAATTATTAGTAGTGTTATGCGTTTTATTTTTCAAACCAACCTATTTAATAGACATTAAAACATAGCTGGTTTAGCGTTTTTTCAAAAAATATACAATAAATTTATACGAAGTCACATTCAGAAATGAGCTAAATTATTCGGTGATATTTAATTCTCACTCTAATTATAGTATTGCAAACACTAAATATAATATCAACAATTTTTTGAGCTAAATTATTAATTTAACGACTAAGGTTATCAATGGCATTGGCGAAAGTTAATATTTAAAATATGAAATTAACTAGACATACATGGTGAATTTAATTTTCTTCCGTGAAATTAAAACTATGACATAGGCTGATTAAAGTTATATAAAAAGGCATGCCCTCATCCTATGACAGACATACCTTTTCTAGAACTGGTCGAACCAATGATGTCATATAAGCTCAGGGCTATGAGATAAAAGCCTACCAAATGATTGATCATCAACATAACCCGCATGATCATTTCTACGCATATTTTTTATCTGACTCAGCACAGTAAAAAAGCACTCCTCACATAGATGCACCTCATATGCCGTACCATCATGTTTCGAACCATAACCCCATTTTGCAGTCAGGGCTCCAAACTGAGGATTATACAAATTTGGGTTCATATGTGGGGTTGTGCTTTTATGGCATACGTCACACTGAATATCAGCTATAACCTCAACCTCTTTTGTGGTCATTATTTTCATCGAAAACTCGCTATACATGTAGAGTAATGGACGGATAGCATGAAAAAAAATGTCTCATGCCACCCTAAACAAAATTTATTATAGTCGAATGAATAAAAAAGCAGCCTTACGGCTGCTTTCAATACCACTATAATTGTGGATTAGATCAGATAATCCTCTAAGGACTTTCCGCTAGCAACGCCCTCAGCGATGGCTTTCGGCATACGGCCCTGGCCAGTCCAGGTTTTTTCCTGGCCATCTTCGTGATACTTGTACTTTGCGGGACGCGGCGCACGCTTGGCCTTTTCCTTTCCTTCAGCTTTCGACGGAGCTGCACTGCCAACCAGTTCGCTGGGGTCAATCCCTGCGTTTTTCAACATCTCGCTGAACTCTGCCAGCTTACGCAGACGTTCGGCGTTTTCTTCCTGATATCGAAGCTCAGCAGCTTCACGCTCTGCAAACACCTCATCAATTTTTGTCTTAATCTCGATCAGTTGTTCGAATGGTAGTTCACGCAGAGCGGCCCGGAGACTACGAATGTTCAACAGTGTTTTGATAAAATCGTTCATGGATATCACGCCTAAAAAGTTATTTGTTTATCGCCTAGCATTATCACCTAGCTGAAGTTTGGTGCCAATATTTATCATCAAAATAATTGATTTTTATATAGCCACATAGTGAGGTTATGCGTAACCGCTCAACATCGATCTAACTTGAGTTAAGACCCCACAGGTTCCATTAGTTACTGCTAGACTGGTTTATTCATACTGACAGCAGAGATCTTGTGATGACTCAACTCATTCTACTAATCGTTGCCCTCAGTACTCATGGGAGATCCCATGAGATTGCATATGAGGTTTGTGATGAATTTATTGATGATGCAGTTCGGTATTCAGAAATGGACACTATGTATCTAACAACACTGCGCTCACAGGTTATGGCTGCAAAAGATCTAGCTTTTTTTGAAAGGTTGTTTTCGACGACATCAGACAAATTGCTCCGTGCCTATTCTGCCCATAGCATCGAACAGGCTCGTGAAATGGCTTTTCGCGATACACGGCAGTGGGAGCTGTTGTTGCTAGATATCGGCATCAAGATGCATGGACGACCCGCTAGCGAGTTGTGGAGCACGTATTATCTGGCTTGCCGAGAGACACTGCTGTAATACTACCACGATCTAATCATCCCTCGTATGATGCTGTTGTGGCACGACAATCGAGATCCTCTAGGTCTCGAACAGTGCATTTGCGGTGAAATGAAATCAAACTCAGCAGACCAACATCAGTCATTGTCAGCTGACAACGGTCTGTATCAGCAGCTCATCTCGAACCCGTTCCCCGGTAATGTTAGAAATGGGATGAGGTGAGTGCGATAAGGAGCAAGGCGTTTACGTTGGCCAGAATGGCTGTGCCACTTCGCCGGAATACGCACCGAAAGAGATGTTGAACCACAAGGTAGCCCCAAGCAATGACTCTCACTTGAGGCCAACCGTAGTGACACTATGATTTTCCACGGTATTACCGGGAAGTCCTATATAGTTAGGCTCTCGGCAAGATTGAGCTCAATTAGAGCACACACTTAGTCCGTTTCATTATTTAAGCTGCTCGATGTATTGCTGAACACAATCGACAACAACCTTCATTTTGCTCCGGTATTCGGAATGAATAAACTTCATGCTTATTACCTCTCCTGTGTTAATTGTTACATCAACATAGTTTGCAGAGGAGAGCTCTATCTTTTTAATTTCTTGGAAGCAAACCTCAGTATCGCTTCCTGCATGTCCATATGAGATAAGACCATTATCTAGCACAGCAAAACCTGAGCTACCACTCTTGAACAAAGTGGTATCAAAAAGCATCTGACAGTTATAGTAACCGGTTTTGTCACCCATCTTTTCTCCTTGTTTTGTACCGATGAGGTCCATACCATGGACAATTCTCTTACCTTCACTGAGATATTCAACATAGGGGTAGAATATGTCATCAAAGTCGATGATTTTTTTGGGCTGATTATAGTTTTTTTCTTCTACAGCCTTGCTGCCGCTAACTAATAAGGGCTGCTCATTATTCAAAGTGGGCAATTCGGAGGGTTCGAAAGAAATTGGATCTTGGATAAAAGCACGTTGCTGTATCAGCTGTAATACTTTAACCCGCATTATTTCATAGACGTAGTTTATAGCCGCTCGTTCACTTTGTTTCTGACGTTTATAGAGGTCTTTGATCACAATATTCTGATCTAACTCAGTGAATTTTTTAAAAACAAGATCTGCCTCATTATCAGTTAGACCATGCTCATCACAGATTTCTGTGAAAGCATCATGAATGTAGTGCCTAAGCGCAAGGGAATCATCATCGACAATTCCGTCGATAGCACCAGAAACGAGGAAGCGCATAATGCCGCTACCTAGGCTAGAGCCAACAACCCCGCCAAGTACGCCGCCTATTACCGTCCCAACTACTGGAATAACGCTTCCTAATGATGCTCCAGTAGAGGCACCAGACATAAAACCAGCCGTCCCACCCACAGCCTCGCCCGCTGAAGTGATTATTTTTTTGCTGAATTGACCACCAGATATACGGTCATTGAACAGGTCTGAGAAATGCTTTCTAGATGACCAACCCACGCCGACCGCAATACCAAGAGCAGTCCCTCGGAGGTACTTACTGGCAGCATTTTTGGCGGCCGCACCGCTCAGGCTACTGCCACTGACTGAATTAATTAGTTTGGCTGACAGTTCAGAACCAAGTTGCTTGGTGATCGCATTTGCACCAGCTTTAAATAATTTATCAGCTCCAGCCTTTTGTAACTGGGACACAAGCAGTGAATTCACATAGGTATCTGCGCCGACGCTTAAACTGACGTCAATGGCTGAACTTAATGCCGCCTTGTAATCTTTGCCATCCCATATTTCTTTGGCAAACGCCATGGTGGCCGATATACCCATCGTTGAACTGGAAGTAATAATTCCATTCACCGAGTCGAAGGCAAGACTTTCCAATGTGCCGAATTTCACGACCTTCTTGGCCTGTTCATAGCTGAAGTGGCCTTTTTTAATCAAACTATCCGCATCATAGCCAGGAGGAATCCCCTCAATCTCACCATTCAAAATTCGCTCATTAAGCAGTAATTTGGCTTTATCGTATTGATCACTTGGTACTTCAATCGACATTGGCTTCCCATCAGGATTTCTGTACCGCCAATGTTTATTTTCGATAGCAGCACTTACCGTTGCGCTGGGAGTTTGGTAGTATTTAGTTTGATAATAGGTGCCATTAACCAACCGATCTGGCCCATCCTTCATGTTATCATCACCGACAATCTGAGCATCCCTCATCAATAAATGGTCAGCCAAGTCATTTATTTTTTCTGCTGCAAACCCATGCCCCTGTGAACCTTGTAACTTTATATTTTCACTGTATAGAAGAGATGTTTCGCTTCGAATTAATGCGCCATGACCATCTACGCATTCCTTTTCGGCTTCGGTATCTTTCACATTGTTCATTTAACAACCCCATAGAGACCCTAGTGAATACGTCATGCTATACCAAGTATCTAGGCAACTCACAATAGGATTTGGTAATTAATAACAGCCACATACCTCATTTGCAGTAGAGTAAATTTGACCCATAGTCAGATAGAGCTCGCAAAACAGGAGCGCTGTAGCCATACAATCCCAGACCCACGCCATCAAGCAGCGAATTATCGGTTTTATGCATAGCCCACAACTACTGGTACAGCTGCTAGCGGCATAGCCGCAGCAAACACAAAAAAAGCTCCATTGGAGCCCGTGCATAGACACCTCAGCCCACACAAGTGATACTGATCATATTCATATTGCTCGGAACTTAGCCACTTACGTTCAGCGCAAAATGACTTTGTCAGGACCCAGTCCATCGAAAGTTCTTTTGAGGTAGCCATGGCACGCACGCTTGACGAAATATTGACCACAGAAATGCCCGACGTTGTCACTCAGGCCAGGGAAAAAGCAGAGCAAATGCGACTGGAGATTCATCTCACCCAACTGCGTGAAATGCTGACCCAGGCTGGCACCGAACCCATGATTTGCGATCAAACACCATCAGTACAGGACGTTACACTGATGGATCTTAAACGCTGGGTCGAGGCTGCTGGGGGAAAACTACAGCTCAATGTTGAAATGCCAAACGGATCTCAGATCTCGTTTGCCGTTTAACTAGAAATCCATCTCTGCACACCGTAGCAATTGTCAGCTGACAACGAGTCGATCTTCACCTCAGTGGCAGCAAGGGATCAGATTATCGGTATTGTGAAATAGAACTCTGACCCTGGCCAACTGCGACTACGTTGGCGGGTGCCGAAAACCTATAGGCTAAAAGGGCTAAATGTTGACGAGAGGCTTAACCTTGCCCTTGTAGTGGTCTAATCATCCCGGACACCATTTTAGGTGGTACAGTCGCCACCATGACCTGGGGTGTTCAATGACAAGATTACGTCGCTCATTTACTGCCGGATGTCAGCACTTTCCAGCAAATTCGCATTATCGGTATCGTGAAATGGAAACCAGCCCATCCAGTGATGGCGATTGTCAGCTGACAACGGGGTGATCTGCACCAGAGCATCCGCTGGCCCGAACTGCTACAGGTATCGTGAAATGGAAATTCCGCCCTAACAAGCTCGATTGTCGGCTGACAACGGGGTGATCTGCACCAGAGCATCCGCTGGCCGGAACTGCTACAGGTATCGTGAAATGGAATTTTGACCCTGGCAAACAGTGATTGTCGGCTGACAACTGGGTGATCTGCACCAGAGCATCCGCTGGCCCGAACTGCTACAGGTATCGTGAAATGGAAATCCCGCCCTAACAAGCTCGATTGTCGGCTGACAACGAGGTGATCTGCACCAGAGAACCCGTTGCTCGGAACTGCTACAGGTATCGTGAAATGGAAATCCCGCCCTAACAAGCTCGATTGTCGGCTGACAACGGGGTGATCTGCACCAGAGAACCCGTTG
>NZ_JBFOCL010000020.1:29347-44807 GCF_040907785.1 Aeromonas sp. s8 | reverse complement strand
GAACGGGATTTTGAAAGGAGAGTTGTTGTTGCAAAGCCCGCAGGATTTGACGCAAGCGCGGGAAATGGTGCGTGAAGCGGTGGATATTTACAACGCAGAGCGGCCGCATCATGCATTGAAATACAGAACCCCCGATGCAGTACATCGGGGGTTCTGAGTGGAGAAATGCTAGCCGAAAATGTGTAAACCTATTTCAGGACTAGACATATCCAGATTCAGACTGGCAGCCCGCTGGTTGCGCCAATCAACCCGGCTCCGGTGATAAGGGCAACACCTGCCCATCCAGCGCATGATCACTATTGGATGGATAGTCCGGCACCGGCTCGCAGTAGGGAATGCGGCTTAGCACCGGCGCCTTGACCAGGGCGGCCAGCTGATCGGAGCGGCGCAGGCTGGCATCCGCCAGTTCGGCCACCAGCGCCAGACCGCAGCCCAGCCCCAGTCCGCCGACAATGCCCGCCAGCAGAAACAGCCAGAGCGGGTAGTTGCTCGGCTTGCTGGGGGCAAAGGGCTTGTCGATCACCTTGATCCGCTCCCCCTGCTCGAAGTTGCCCAGATCGCCGGTTACCTTGGCCTTCTCATAGCGCAGCAGCAAATCCTGATAGAGGGTGCGCTTGACCGCCAGATCCCGCTCCAGCTCGGCGAGCTGGCGTTCGGTATCCCCCTGGGAGTCGACCACCTTGTCCAGCCCATCCAGCTGGCTCTTCAGGCCGGCGGCGTTTTGCTCCGCCTCCGTCAACTGCGTCTGAGCCAGCTGCCACTCGGGCCCGCGGGCCATATCCGGTTGGGATTTGAGCTGCTCGAACTCCTGCTGCAACTGGTCAATCTGATAGCGCAAACTCTGCACCTTGCTGTGCTCGTCGCTGTAGCGGGCCCGCAGCAACACCAGCTCGGTGCGCATCAGCTGCAGCTTCTCATCCAGCTGGCGAGCCAGCTGACTCTCTTGCCCCAGCGATAGCTGATCGACCCGGGCCTTGGCCTGCTGCAAGGTGATCAGGCTCTCGGCGTAACGCTCCTGCAAGCCATAGAGACGGGCGACGTTGGTACTCTGCTGCTGGGGCAAGGCACTGGCATGCTCCCGTTTGAAGTCGGCAAGCAGCTGCTCGGCCGCTTGCAGTTCGCTGCGCCGGCTGTCGAGCTGGCTTTGCAGGAAACGTTCGGACGACTCCGCCGACTGGCGCCCCTTGCTGAGCAGGTTGAAGAAGAAACGCCGTGAAATGGCTTCAAGCAAACCGGCGCTGTTGGCCGCCGAATCCGCCTTGACTTTTATCTCGATCACCTCATCGCCGATCAGCCGCAGCGAGACGGCACTCGAGAGCCAGTCCATGATGGCATCGCGCTGGGCAGGCGGGGTCTCGTCATTGACCAGACCGCGATCCCGCGCCACTCCATCCAGTACATAACGGCTGCGCAGCAGGGCTTCAAGCACCGCAAAGCGATCCTTGAGACTTTCCTGAGTGATCAGATCCTTGAGGGTCGGGGTCTGGTTGGCATCTTGCGGCACCATAAAGGTGGTGCGGCTCTCATACTCCTTGGGGGTGAGCAGGCCGACCGTCACGCCCACCAGCGGCATCACCAGCACCGGGATCACCAGCAGATAGCGACGGCGCCAGGCGGCAAAGAGAATGATGTAGAGGTTGTAATAGAACTGGACAGGCATAGCATCACTCCCTGAGAAAAGCCCTCCCCCCGTACGATGCAAAGGCAGTGCCACCAGAGGAGCTGATCGCCTCTGTGGGCAGATCGCAAGAGTGGTACAAGATTCGCATTCTCCCGCTATCCGGGGTGTCACCCCTTCCCTTGCCGGAGCGCGAACCATGTTGTCATCAACCCCGTCGCACAGACCCCATCCCCGCAGGGGCGCCAGCGCCCAGCCTGTCGTGCAAATCGTGCAGCACCTGCAGCCCGGCGGGCTGGAGACCATGGTGCTCAACCTCACGCAAGCGAGCCCTGCCGAGCAGCCGGTGCATATCATCTCCCTCGAAGGGTGCAAAGGGGATGTGCTAAGGGCATGGCCCGCTCTGCATCCCTTCGCAGGCAATATTCACTGTCTGGAAAAGCCCGCGGGCTGGTCGCTGGCGACCCTCTGGCGGCTCACCCGATTGCTGCGCCAACTCAAGCCAGCCGCGGTACATACCCACCATCTTGGGCCCATGCTCTATGGCGGGCTGGCCAGTCGGCTGGCCCGAGTGCCCACCCTGATCCACACAGAGCACGATGCCTGGTATCTCGATGAGCCCCATCAGCGCACGCTGGCCCTCTGGGGGCTGCGCGCCTTCAAACCCATTCTGGTGGCCGATGCCACGCCGGTGGCCAACCAACTGCTGGCCAAGCTGGGCCAGCTGTCGCCAACCGTGATCCCCAACGGCATCGATGAGCTGCGCTTTGCCCCGGGCGCCGCCGCCCTCGCCCGTCAGGAGATGGGGCTGCCGCAAGGGGTCAAGTTGATTGGCTGCGCCGCACGCCTTGAATCGGTCAAGGGGCATAACTTGCTGCTGGAGGCGATCCGCGCCCTGCCGGAGGAGGTGCATCTTGCGTTGGCAGGGGTCGGCAGTTTGCAAAATGCGTTGCAACAACAGTGTCAGCAACTGGGGATCGCCCATCGGGTCCATTTTCTGGGGCTGGTCGAAAACATGCCGCGCTTCTATCAGGGGCTGGATATCTTCTGCCTCCCCTCACTGGCGGAGGGGATGCCGCTTTGCGTGCTGGAAGCACAGGCGTGCGGGGTGCCGGTGGTGATGAGCGACGTGGGGGCGGCCAGAGAGATCGTCTGTCAGGCCAGCGGCCATATCCTGTCTGAACGGGATCCCGACCGCCTTGCCCAGCTTCTGGCACAAGGGTTGCTGCAGTGCCATAGCCTGCGTGCCGTCACCCGTGAGTTTGTGTGCCAGCAAAGCAGCTTGAGCCGGATGGCTCAGGCCTATCAGCAGCTTTACAGCCGCTGATCAAGCGACCCGATGACCAGAGGAGCATCCCATGGAATGGATCATGATCGTGTTCTGGCTGTGCGCTGTACTGGTGGTCTACCACCATGTCGGCTATCCCCTGCTGCTCAAATTTGGTGGTCGGCAGGCGCGCAAGGTAGCCAATCCGCCCCGCCCACTGGATCGGGGATTCAAAGCAGAGGCCGCCGATGAGGCGCTGCCGACCATCACTTTGCTGATGCCGGTCTACAACGAGGCGGCGACCATCGCGGCCAAGCTGCAAAACCTCGCCAGCCTCGATTACCCCGCCGACAAGCTGTGGGTGCATGTGCATTTCGACGGCTGCAGCGACAACAGCTACCCCATTGCGCTCAGCCAGCTCGGTGATCCCGCCCTGCAGCAGTTGCAGATCAGGCTGTTTGATCACCCCCGCAATCGCGGCAAGGTCGCCGTGCTCAACGAGGCCATGACCCGGGTGCACAGCGATCTGGTGGCCCTCACCGATGTCTCGGCCCTGCTGCCCATCGACAGCCTGCTGCTGGCGGTCGCCCATTTTGCCGATCCCAAGGTAGGGGTGGTCGGGGAAGCGTACCGCTTCTGGCAACCGGGCTCCCAGGGCGAGGAGAGTTACTGGCACTATCAAAGCCAGATCAAGCTCTGCGAATCGGCCCTTGGCGGCATGCTGGGTGCCCACGGGGCCTTTTACATGATGCGCCGGGAGTGCCTCACCCCGCTGGCCGCCGATACCATCAACGACGATTTCATCCTGCCGATGCAGGCCATCGCCAAGGGGTATCGCGCTGTCTATGACAATCGCTGCGCCGCACTGGAGCTGGAAGTTTCCAATGCCGCGCTGGAGGCGACACGGCGCAAGCGGATCGGGGCTGGCAACACCCAGCAGCTGCTGCGGTTGCTGCCCCTGCTACACCCCAAGTTCGGCTGGGTTGCCTTCAACTTTGCCAGTGGCAAGGGGCTGCGGGTGTTGATGCCGCTCTGCCTGACCCTGCTGTGGCTCTGCGCCATCCCTCTGGCCACCCAATCTTTGCTGTTTCAGCTGCTGCTGGGGCTGCAACTGCTGGGGTATCTACTGGTCATCCTGATCCAGCTGACCCCTGTGCACCCCTGGCCCAATCTGTTTCGCAAGATCCACTATCTGGTACTCGGACACTGGTACAACGGCATGGGCACCCTGCGCTACTGCCTGCGCGCCCCCATACGTTTCATGTCACAGGAGAAAGCCGTATGACACAGCCCATTCCAAGATTGACCCTGGTGGTCAAACGCAGCATGGATCTGCTCGGTGCCACTCTTGGCCTGCTGCTGACGCTGCCACTGTGGCCGCTGATCATGCTGGCCATCCGGCTCGATAGCCCGGGGCCTGTGTTCTTTCGTCAGCTGCGGATCGGGCGCAGCCACGCCACCCATACCGAGCTCTTTTTCATGATCAAGTTTCGCACCATGCGCGCCGACGCCGAGGCGGCCACCGGGCCGGTCTGGTGTGGCAAGGGGGACAGCCGGATCACCCGCAGCGGCGACTTTCTGCGCAAAACCCGGCTCGATGAGCTGCCGCAGTTTATCAATGTGCTCAAGGGGGAAATGTCACTGATCGGCCCCCGTCCGGAGCGACCCGGGATCGCCAACCGGCTGGAAGATGCGGTGCCGTACTTTATCGAACGCACCTATGAAGTGGCCCCCGGCATTACCGGTCTGGCGCAGGTCAATCAGGGTTATGACGAGTCGCTGGATGATGTGCGCAGCAAGCTGGCGTTCGATCTGGCCTACTCGGTCGCCCTGCTCCACCCCTGGCGCTGGCTGGTGCAGGATGTGCATATCATCGGCAAGACGATTGCCATCATGGTTGGCAAGAAGGGGCGCTAATCCCGCCGAGCCAAGCTCTGCAACTCCACTAGGGCGCAAGGGAAAATAGCATCGCTAAAGTAGATGAAGCCCTCTTCTTCGAATCGTTCTAGAACAACTTGGATGAGCGCAACCGAATAGGATCGTAGTGACGAAGGGCGAACCAAGTGCCTGGCCGGATTACATAACGGTGATGGCGGTTAAAGAATAGGAAGATCCAAGATACGGCGTTTTAGTTGGAAAAGAAGAATACCGAGACGGTGAGAGCTGTCTTGAAGATTCTAGTTTCACCAGATGCGGTACTGTGTGCTGGTGTGTATGCCAGTTTCAACACAGTGCAAGGTATGACTCATCCAGGAGTGCGCAATCATCAGGGTAAGTAAGTGGCCGGTGCGTATCACATTCAGCATGTAAACGACTATCAGCATAAGTTGAAAGAACGGATGGCGCACGGCCATGGCGTGGCGGCTCACTACCTAAGGAATTATCTGGGTTGACGCAGGAGGCAGTACATCACATGAGGGTGTTGAATATAAATGCATGGCTGCATGAGACTCTAGGGCTCACATGAACAGTTCATGGAGACATAGCCAATAAAAAACGGCTCCATCAAGGAGCCGTTTTCAATGGATTGCACAGTGCCGATTACTCGACGGTCGCTTCCACACTGGTGAAGTACTCGATCTTGGCCGCTTTGCGCAACTCGTCGATCAGAGACTTGTAATCCACCTGAGCTTTGCCCTGACCCAGCTGAGCTTGCAGCATGGCGGCCATGCCAGATGCGGCGGCAGGGACGTTGACCTTGTCCAGCGCAACCACAACGCGGTCACCATTGGTCTCGGCAACCAGAGCCACGCTTGGCTTGCCGTCGATCGGATGGGGCAGCGTGAACGCCTGGGCAATCAGGTTCTGATCCAGCTCGCGATCGAAGCGGGCAACCCCTTTGTGGGTCTCCACTTTCAGACCGAGTGCAGTCAGGTCGGCGGTGATGCTCTCACCGACCTTCAGCTTGTCCAGCAGGCCCTGGGCCTTGCCACGGGCCACTTCGCTGGCCTTGTCATGCTTGATGGCGGCAATCACCTGCTCTTTCACCTCGGCCAGCGGCTTGACCGCTTTGGGCTTGTGACCAGTGATGTGCAGCACCAGCGCCTTGCCGTCAGCCAGCTCGATCACGTCGGAGTTGGTGTTGTCATCGCGCAGCTGCTCGGAGAATGCCACGGAGAGCACCTTGGGATCGTTCAGTGGAGCCGGAGCAGTCGCCTGGGTGAAGAAATCGGAAGATTGGACCTTCATCCCCATGGCATCAGCGGTCAGATCCAGCGAGTCCGGGTTTTCGAAGCTGTTGTCAGCCATCTTCTGCTGCTCGGCGAAGAACTTCTCCTTGGCCTTGTCAGCTTGCAGACGAGTGATGGTCTCTTCTTTCACATCGGCAAACGGCTTGGTCTGGGCTGCTTCAACCCCCAGCAGCTTGATGATGTGGAAACCGAACGGGCTCTTCACCACGCCGGAGAGATCGCCAGCCTTGTCCAGGGCGAACGCGGCTTTCTCGAAGGCCGGATCCATCACCCCTTTCTCGAACCAGTCCAGCTCGCCGCCTTTTTTGGCAGAGAAGGTATCGGAAGAGTCAGCCTTGGCCAGCGCAGCGAAATCATCACCCGCCTTGGCTTTGGCCAGCACGGCTTCTGCTTTCTGCTCGGCCGCTTTCTCGTCCTTGCCAAACGGGATCAGGATGTGAGCCACGTGGCGACGCTCGGCACGCTGGAACAGATCCTGGTGCTGATCGTAGTAATCCTGGGCATCCTGCTCGGTGACCTTGATATCCTTGGCGAGGTTGGCAGCGTCCAGCAGCAGATAGTCGACCTTGACCTGCTCGTCGTTCATGAAACGGGCGCCATTGGTCTTGTAGTACTGCTCGAGCTCGTTGTCGGAGACCTGAACGTCAGCCATGTAGTTGGCGGCAGCCAGACGCACCAGACGCAGATCGCGAGTCTGGTTGTAGAGCTTGTCGAGCTGCTCCGCTTCACCCTTGAGGGAGAATTCGGTGCCCAGCAGGGCGCTCATCAGCTGTTGACGCACCATGTCCTGACGCAGGGAGTCACGGAACATTTCGGGAGTCATGCCGTCACGACGGATCAGCTGCAGATAACGGTCATTGTTGAACTTGCCGTTCTCGGCAAATTCCGGCATGGCCACGATGGCTTGCTTGATCTGTTCGTCACTGATACGCAGACCCAGTTCACGGGCCTTGCTGTCCAGCAGCGCCTGATCGATCAGGCGATCCAGCACACCGCGACGGAACTGTTTCATGTAATCGGGGTTCGCGGCCAGCTGGCTGAATGCCTCTCCCATCTGGGATTCCATGCGGGCGCGCTCGTTACGATAGGCATTTTCCAGTGCCGCAGCACTGATCTCGGTGCCATTGACGGTGGCGGGGGCGGTACGGGCCGGGCCGTTCAGGTAACTACCTACACCAGCCAAGGCAAAGGAGAGGATGATCAGGCCCAAGATAACCTTGGCTACCTTGCCCTGCGCCCCTTCGCGTAGTTTATCCAACATCATGTTTGTACTTATGCTCCCGAACTCGATGGGCGTAAACAATAAAAAGGCGCACCGATTGCGATGCGCCTTGGTCAATCAGTATGAGAGAAGACTCTCTAACTTGTCTGGTCTGCGACCAAGGACGGTAGCCGACGGATATCAGCGACCGACTTAGTTAACAGCGTCTTTCAGGGCCTTACCGGCTTTGAAGGCAGGAACTTTACCAGCAGCGATTTCGATGGTCGCGCCAGTCTGCGGGTTACGGCCTGAACGGGCAGCACGCTCGCGTACAGCGAAAGTACCGAAACCAACCAGAGCAACCTGGTCACCCTCTTTCAGCGCTTCACCAACAGCATCAATGAAGGCATCCAACGCACGGCCAGCGGCAGCTTTGGAGATATCGGCACCGTCTGCAATCTTGTCAATCAGTTGAGATTTATTCACTCTTATATTCCCCTTTTATCAAACACCGCTGCGGCGCTGATTTCCCTGGCCACAACAAGTGGAGGTTTTATAGCAAGCCTCCTGATCAGTTGCAAGTGACAATCTGGCGCAAACCCGCGCCACACAACGCATTGCGACTCATCACGAGTACCCGATCGGTGGTCAAGGCTACTTCCGTTATCGGGCGCATGCAAGCCTTAACCACCCGCCGAATGCGCCAAATTTGCGGCGCATCAACATTTACACGACAGAAACGCGCTCAAACCCCTGTGGATTGTCCTGCAACGCCAATTCCAGCACCTCGTCAATCCAGCGAACCGGATAAATTTCAAGGTCTTGTTTGACGTTTGCCGGGATCTCCTCAAGGTCACGCTCGTTCTCTTTCGGAATAAGCACTCGCTTGATGCCGCCACGGTGGGCTGCCAGCAACTTCTCCTTGAGACCACCGATGGGCAGCACTTCGCCGCGCAAGGTGATCTCCCCTGTCATCGCCACATCAGCACGAACCGGATTACCGGTCAAGCTGGAGACCAGGGCGGTACACATGGCGATACCGGCGCTCGGACCATCTTTCGGGGTTGCCCCTTCCGGTACGTGCACATGGATATCGCGCTTCTCGTAGAAGTCGGCGTTGATGCGCAGCTTCTCGGCACGGGCCCGTACGACCGTCATGGCCGCCTGGATCGACTCCTGCATCACGTCACCGAGGGAACCGGTATAAGTGAGCTTGCCCTTACCCGGCATGTTGGTGGTCTCGATGGTGAGCAGATCGCCCCCCACTTCGGTCCACGCAAGACCACACACCTGACCCACCTGGTTCTGGTCGGTGGCCTTGCCGTAATCGAAACGCTGCACCCCGAGGAACTCCTTGAGGTTCTCCTGATTGACCTGAACATGCTTGATGCTCTTGTCCAGCAGGATGCGCTTGACCGCCTTGCGACAAATCTTGGAGATCTCGCGCTCCAGACTCCGCACACCCGCCTCGCGGGTGTAGTAGCGGATCACTCCAACCAGGGCAGAATCTTCGATGGTGATCTCGGACTCTTTCAGGCCGTTGCGCTGGATCTGCTTGGCAACCAGATGCTGCTTGGCAATGTTGAGCTTCTCATCTTCGGTGTAACCGGAGAGACGGATCACTTCCATCCGGTCCAGCAAGGGACCCGGGATGTTCATGGAGTTGGAGGTGGCCACGAACATCACGTCCGACAGGTCATAATCCACTTCCAGATAGTGATCGTTGAAGCTGTTGTTCTGCTCCGGATCCAGCACTTCCAGCAAGGCGGATGCGGGATCGCCACGCATGTCCGAGCTCATCTTGTCGATCTCGTCGAGCAGGAACAGCGGGTTCTTCACGCCGACTTTCGCCATCTTCTGGATAAGCTTGCCGGGCATGGAACCAATATAGGTACGGCGGTGACCGCGGATCTCCGCTTCGTCACGCACCCCACCCAGAGCCATCCGCACATATTTGCGGCCTGTCGCCTTGGCGATGGATTGGCCCAGCGAGGTCTTGCCCACACCGGGAGGCCCAACCAGACAGAGGATGGGGCCCTTGAGCTTGTTCACCCGTGCCTGTACCGCCAGATATTCGAGGATGCGATCCTTGACCTTCTCGAGGCCATAGTGATCGGCATCCAGCACCTCTTGCGCCTTGCCAAGGTCTTTCTTGACCTTGGATCGCGCCTTCCACGGCACCTGTACCATCCAGTCCACATAGCTGCGAACCACGGTAGCCTCGGCGGACATGGGAGACATCATCTTCAGCTTGGCAAGCTCGGCCTGGGCCTTTTCACGGGCATCTTCCGGCATGCCAGCCTCTTCAATCTTGCGATTGAGGGCTTCAAACTCATCCGGGCTATCTTCCAGCTCACCCAGCTCTTTCTGGATGGCCTTCATCTGCTCGTTGAGGTAATACTCGCGCTGGCTCTTTTCCATCTGCTTCTTGACGCGAGTACGGATGCGCTTCTCGACCTGCAGCAGGTCAATCTCCGACTCCATCATCGCCATCAGGAATTCGATGCGCTCGGAAACCGAGACGATCTCCAGCACCTTCTGCTTGTCTTCCAGCTTGAGCGGCATGTGGGCCGCCATGGTATCTGCCAGACGCGCAGCATCGTCGATCGCCGAGATCGAGGTCAGTACCTCGGGCGGGATCTTCTTGTTGAGCTTGATATAGCCTTCAAACTGGCCGATGGCGGAGCGAACCAGTACTTCCTGATCCTTCTCCTCAATGGCTTGGGAGGGAATGTACTGGGCCTCGCAGACAAAGAAATCCTTGTCGTCGATCATCCGCTCCAGGCGGGCACGCTGCCCCCCTTCCACCAGCACCTTGACGGTGCCGTCCGGCAGCTTGAGCATCTGCAGAATATTGGCCACTGTCCCGACGGTGAAGATCTCCTCCACCGTTGGCTCATCGGTTGACGCATCCTTCTGGGCCACCAGCAGAACTTTCTTGTCCTGCTCCATGGCCGCTTCCAGACAGCGAATGGATTTTTCCCGCCCCACAAAGAGTGGAATGACCATGTGGGGATAAACCACCACGTCACGAAGAGGCAGGACGGGAATCTCGATGCGTTCTGAACGCTCTAGGTTCATATATGTCCTCTCGGCTTGTTATACCGTTGGCAAAGCGCTTGGCTGAGTATATGGGGGCGCTGAGATGAGATTCAATCGCCGAAACCGTAAAAAGCATGAAAGGGGCAAAAAGCCCCTTCCATTTGATTAAAAATCAGACATTTACTCTGATGCAGCAGCCTGGGTTTCGGGATTTTCGTAGATCATCAAGGGCGCGGAGTCCCCCTTGATCACGGTTTCGTCGATCACCACCTTGCTGACCCCTTCCAGAGAAGGCAGGTCATACATGGTATCCAGCAGCACGGCTTCCACGATGGAACGCAGACCACGAGCACCGGTTTTACGCTCCATCGCCTTGCGGGCAATGGCGTTGAGTGCGTCGTCACGGAACTCCAGCTCGACCCCTTCCAGATCGAACAACGCCGCGTACTGTTTGGTCAGCGCGTTTTTCGGCTCTTTCAGGATCTGGATAAGGGCAGACTCGTCCAGCTCGGTCAGGGTCGCGACCACCGGCAGGCGGCCGATGAACTCGGGGATCAGACCATATTTGATCAGATCTTCCGGCTCCACCTTGGCGAAGGTCTCGCTCAGGGTGGCCTTGGCATCCTTGGATTTCACCTCGGCACCAAAACCGATACCGGTTCCCTTCACGGAACGCTGCTCGATCACCTTGTCCAGACCAGCAAAGGCGCCGCCACAAATGAAGAGGATCTTGGAGGTATCAACCTGCAAGAACTCCTGCTGCGGGTGCTTGCGACCACCTTGCGGCGGCACGGAAGCGATGGTCCCTTCGATCAGCTTGAGCAGTGCCTGCTGTACCCCTTCCCCGGAGACATCTCGGGTGATGGAGGGGTTGTCCGACTTGCGGGAGATCTTGTCGATCTCGTCGATATAGACAATGCCACGCTGGGCCTTCTCTACGTCGTAGTCGCACTTTTGCAGCAGCTTCTGGATGATGTTCTCCACGTCCTCGCCCACATAACCGGCTTCGGTCAGGGTGGTCGCATCGGCCATGGTGAACGGCACATCCAGCAGACGAGCCAGAGTCTCGGCCAGCAGGGTCTTGCCGCTACCGGTCGGGCCAATCAGCAGGATGTTGGATTTACCGAGCTCCACACCACTGTTTTCGCCGCTATTGCGCAGACGCTTGTAGTGGTTGTAGACGGCTACAGCCAACACCTTCTTGGCGTACTCCTGCCCGATCACATAGTCATCGAGATGAGCGCGGATCTGATGAGGGGTCGGCAGCTCGTTACCATCGCGCTTGGGCGAGATCTCGCGGATCTCTTCGCGGATGATGTCGTTGCACAGCTCGACGCACTCATCACATATGTAGACGGAAGGGCCAGCGATCAGCTTGCGCACTTCATGCTGGCTTTTGCCGCAAAAAGAGCAGTAGAGCAGCTTATCACCCTCACCCTTGCGTTTCTCTGTCATTCAGCAACCTCGTTTTATCAATAGAGGATGGATCGGCCTGTTGAGTTTACAACAGACCGGGACACCCTGCTCAGCTACGCTGGCTCAGGACACCGTCAACCAGACCATAGGCCACGGCCTGCTCGGCGGACATGAAGTTGTCACGATCGGTGTCACGCTCGATGGTAGCCATGTCCTGACCGGTGTGGAACGCCAGGCGCTCGTTCAGGGTATTTTTGATCTTCAGGATCTCCTGGGCGTGGATCTGGATATCAGATGCCTGACCCTGGAAGCCACCCAGCGGCTGGTGGATCATCACACGGGCGTTAGGCAGGCAGAAACGCTTGCCCTTGGCGCCACCGGCCAGCAGGAAGGCACCCATGGAGCAGGCCTGCCCCATGCAGACGGTGCTGACATCCGGCTTGATGAACTGCATGGTGTCGTAGATGGACATGCCCGCAGTCACCGAACCACCCGGCGAGTTGATGTAGATATAGATGTCCTTGTCCGGATTCTCGGACTCGAGGAACAGCAGCTGGGCAACCACCAGATTGGCCATGTGATCTTCAACCTGACCAGTCAGGAAGATCACCCGCTCTTTCAGCAGACGGGAGTAAATATCGTAGGAACGTTCACCCTTGGCAGTCTGTTCGACCACAATGGGGACCAGCGCATTGCTGGGAGAATCGGTCATATCGTTATAGTTCTTGTACATAAGGCATTGTCCCTAAAATAAAATGGCCCGAGTGGAGATCACACGAGCCATTATACTTAACAGTCTTGACCTTAAGTCAAATGTTCTTAGGCAGCGGCGCCAGACTTGTTGATCACTTCATCAAAGGCAACTTCTTTTTCGGTCACTTGCGCTTTGGACAGGATCAGGTCGATAGCTTGATCTTCTACTGCCAGGTTACGAACGCCGTTCAGCATCTGCTCGTTCTTCTGGTAGTACTCGATCACTTCCTTCGGATCTTCGTAGGCAGTCGCCATGGACTCGATGATGCTGGTTACGCGAGCATCGTCAGCCTTGATCTCGTTGGTGCGGATCACGTCGCCCAGCAGCAGGCCAACGCGTACCCGACGCTCGGCTTGAGCCTGGAACAGTTCAGCCGGCAGCTCGGGAGCGTTGCCGCCCTGGAAGCCACCGAAGCGCTGCAGCGCCTGCTGACGCAGTGCGTCGATCTCTTGAGCAACAGCTGCTTTCGGCAGGTCGATTTGGTTGGCTTCAACCAGACCGTTCAGAACCTGCTCTTTCACGCTGTTTTTCAGGGCTTGAGCCAGTTCGCGCTCCATGTTCTTGCGCACTTCGGCTTTCAGCTCTTCAACAGAACCGCTTTCGATACCGAAACGCTTCACGAACTCTTCGGTCAGCTCAGGCAGGATCTGCTCTTCAACCTTGAGCAGCTTGGAAGCGAACTTGGCTTCTTTGCCTTTCAGGTTTTCAGCGTGGTAGTCAGCCGGGAAGGTCACTTCGATGGTGAACTCGTCGCCCGCTTTCTTGCCCAGGATGGCGTCTTCGAAGCCCGGGATCATGCGGCCAGCGCCCAGCACCAGGTTGAAGCCTTCAGCTTTGCCGCCGTCGAACTCTTCACCGTCGATGGAACCGACGAAGTCCATGGTCACACGCATACCATTGGCAGCGGCAACATCGGCATCAGCCCAAGTAGCGTGCTGCTTGCGCAGGGTGTCGATCATGTTGGCCAGATCTTCATCCTTCACGGTCGCAACCGGCTTCTCGACCTTGATGGTCTCAAGACCTGCAACTTCGAACTCCGGATACACTTCGAAAGTGGCGGTGAATTCGAAATCCTGACCTTCTTTGATCTCTTTCGGATCCATGGTCGGGGCACCGGCCGGGCTCAATTTGTTTTCGATGATGGCTTTGATGAAGTTGCTCTGCATCATTTCATCAGCAACGCGGGCGTGAGCCATGGCGCCGAACATCTTCTTGATGATGGCAACCGGAGCCTTGCCAGGACGGAAACCGTCGATGCGACGAGTTTTGGCCAGGCCATTCAATTCTTTACGCACAGCGGCGTCTACGGTAGCAGCCGGTACAGTGATGGTAAGACGGCGTTCCAGACCCTGGGTTGTCTCTACAGAAACTTGCATTCTTCTACCTCGTTCAACTCAGCACTGTGTGCTGACCCTTTATTGCCCCTGGGCAAAGCCCGGAGTCTTCCTGTTTATAAAGACAACGATATGTCTTTGTGATGAGAAAATATGACGCGGCATTATAGCGGCGCACTTTGGTCGAGTCGAGCCACACATCCCCCACATTGAGCGGCGTGCAAGCACAATTCGTGCAAAACTGCCCTTTATATGGGGAGAGAGGTGCCAGACTTCAACTATCCGATGGCAATAATTTTGCGTTTGCTCACCTTTTTTCATCCGAACGCCGCTTTATTGCCCATCTTTCGCCGAAAAACAGCCCACCGTTGCGGGCGGCGACTCAATTTGACCAGCCAAATGGCGATTGAACCAATCAACCATTGCGTCTCTACCCCTCCCTCGTTATGGTGGCAACCAAATTGATGATCTGGAGTCATTCACATGGCCTTTTTCCGCTTCTTGTTCAATCTGCTCTGGTTTGTACTGGGAGGTGTCTTTATGGGCCTGGCCTGGTGGCTGGCCGGTCTTATCTGCTTTATCTCGCTGGTCGGCATCCCCTGGGGACGTGCCTGCTTCGTGATCGGCACCTTTACCTTCTTCCCGTTTGGCAAGCAGGCCGTCAATCGCAAGACCATGACCGGCCAGAGCGATATCGGCACCGGCACGCTGGGACTGATTGGCAATATCCTCTGGTTCGTGCTGATCGGTGTCTGGCTGGCCATCGGCCATATCGCTTCCGCGCTGGCCTGCTTCGTGACCATTATCGGTATCCCGTTTGGTATTCAGCACCTCAAGCTGGCGCTGATCAGCCTGGCGCCCATTGGCCAGATGATTGTGACCAATCAGGAGGCGGAATCCGGCCGCTATATCCGCTAACAGTGGGAAATGCGCGGGCAGACGCTGCCCTGCAACGAAAAAAAGGGCAGACTAGGGTCTGCCCTTTTCTATTCTCTTTTGTTGAGGCCATCATGTTACCCAGCCATTTTTTCGCCAATCTCGCCCGCATGAAACTCATCTACCGCTGGCCCCTGATGCGCAACATCCAGCCGGAAAACATTGCCGAGCACAGCCTGCAGGTGGCCATGGTGGCCCATGCCCTCGGCATCATCAAAAATCGACTGTTTGGCGGCAGCGTGAATGCCGATCGCGCCGCCGTGATGGCCCTCTACCACGACAGCAGTGAAGTGCTGACCGGCGATCTGCCTACCCCGGTCAAATACTTCAACCCCGAAATTGCCCGCGAGTACAAGAAGATAGAACTGGCCGCCGAGCAGCGTCTACTTGGCATGCTGCCGCCAGAACTGATCGATGACTTTCGCCCCCTGCTCGATTCGGCAGCCCAGGATGACGAGCTGGCCAGACTGGTCAAGGATGCCGACACCCTCTGCGCCTATACCAAGTGTCTGGAGGAGATCAACGCGGGCAACCGGGAGTTCGAACCGGCTCGCAAACGCCTTGAGGCCATGCTGGAAGCGCGGATGAGCGATGAGATGCGCTACTTTATCGACACCTTTGTGGCCAGCTTCTCCCTGCCACTCGATGAGCTGAACGCTCACTAAGCCAGTCTACATGACCAGAAAACAGAAGGGCCCGCC
>NZ_JBFOCL010000020.1:12234-29028 GCF_040907785.1 Aeromonas sp. s8 | reverse complement strand
GCCCTTCGTTCTTTATTGCGCATTAGATGCAACGCATCAGTGACCCAGCTCGCGGGAGGGTACCAGACCGCTCGCCCGCCAGGCGGGATAGAGGGTAGCCACCAGGCTCATCAGGATGGCGGCGCCCGTCACGATGAGCAGGTCCTGCATATGCAACTCGGTCGGCAAGAAGTCGATAAAGTAGATATCCGGATTGAGGAAGCGATGGCCGATGAGCTTTTCGACAACGCTCAGGATCTGGGTCAGCTTGCTCGAAAGCAGCCCGCCCAGCAGGGCGCCAAGCAGCGCACCGGCTACACCGTTGACCATCCCCTGAATGACGAAGGTGAGCCGGATCTGGCCGGGGCTCGCCCCCATGGTTTTCAGGATGGCGATCTCGCTGCGCTTCTCGTTCACCGCCATCACCAGAGTGGAGACGATGTTGAAACAGGCGACGGCCACCACCATCAGCATCACCACATACATGACGGTACGCACCATCTGGATGTCCTGATAGAGGTAGCCCTGGCTGTTCATCCAGCTGCGGATATAGACGTGATGAGGGAACTGCTGCGCGGCGGCTACGGTGATGGATTGCGCCTTGAGCACATCGCTCACCCGCAAGCTGAAGCCCTCCACATCGCTGCCCATGCCGGTGATCCCTTGCGCATCGGCCAGATGCATAAAGCCGAGCAGGCCGTCGAGCTGACCGCCTATCTCCAGCAGGCCCACCACAGTCAGGGCTTCGCGGCGAGGATTCTTGATCCCGGCCTGATCGCCCCCTTGCGGCAGTAGCAGGGCGACCGAATCCCCCACCTTGACCCCCAGCTTGTCGGCGATGGTCTTGCCCAAGATCACCCCACGTTCACCCGGTTGCAGCTCACGCAGACCGCGGCCCGTCATGTATTTGCCGGCATCCGACAGATTGGCTTCCAGATCGGGCAGCACGGCGCGCAGTTGCGCCCCCTTGAGGGCAGAGCCATGCTCCAGCAGGCCATTGAGGCGAATGACCGGGGCTGCCGCCTCAACGCCCGGCTGGGCCAGCAGGTAGTCGCGCAGACGGGGCCAATCTGGCAGCGGCCGCTCGACGGCGTCCAGCTCACCTTGCGGCACGACCGAGAGCACCCGATCTTTAAGCTCCCGCTCGAAACCGTTCATGGCGGAGAGGCCCAGGATCAGCGCCATCACCCCGAGGGCAATACCGATCAAGGAAGAGGCAGAGATAAAGGCGATAAACCCGTTGCGACGGCGGGAGCGGCTGTAACGCAGGCCCAGAAAGAGGGGCAGCGGTTTGAACATCAGGCAACCTCCGCCATCACGCCGCTCACCAAGGTCACCCGGCGATGGAGCTTGGCCGCCAGGCTCAAATCGTGGGTCACCACCACAAACGCAGTGCCCAGTTCACGGTTCAGTTCACACAGCAGTTCGTACACCGCGGTGGCACTGGCGTGATCCAGATTGCCGGTAGGTTCATCCGCCAGCACCAGACTCGGTTCGTTGACCAGCGCCCGGGCGATCGCCACCCGCTGACGTTCGCCACCGGAGAGCTCGGAGGGACGGTGATTCAAGCGATGGGAGAGCCCTACCCGCCCCAGCATCTTGGTTGCCTTTTCGGTGGCAACCGCCACCGACTCACCGGCGATCAGCAGCGGCATGGCCGCATTTTCCAGCGCACTGAACTCGGAGAGCAGGTGGTGGAACTGGTAGACAAAGCCCAGCTCGCGGTTGCGAAAGCGAGCCTGGGTACGGCTGTCCCAATGGTGGATATCCTCACCCTTGAACAGCACGGCGCCGCTGGAGGGGTTGTCCAGCGCCCCCATCAGGTGCAGCAGAGTGGTCTTGCCGGAGCCGGAGCTTCCCACCACCGCCAGCATTTCACCGGGCGCGACGCAGAGATCAATCCCCTTGAGCACCTGAGTCTCCAGCTCCCCCTCTTTATAGACATGGTTGAGCGCCTGGCAGCGCAGCAGAGGTTCACGGGATACGGCTTCATTCATAACAGGGGCTCCACTTGCCTCGGTAACAACGCTGGCACCCGCAACTACGGGGGCACCAGTCACAACAGAAGATGCATTATTCACGGCATTACTCATAACGCAGCGCCTCGGCCGGTTTCACCCGCGCAGCGCGGGCCGCCGGATAGAGGGTGGCACTGAAGCTCAGCAGCACGGCGCCCAGCAAGATGGTGATGACCTGAGCCGGCTCGACAATCACCGGCAGGCCACTGCCGCCCGCCGCCATATAGAGGTTGAGCCCCACCGCATTGAGCAGAGGGTTGAGACCCAGGGAGAGCGCAAGGCCTGCCAGTCCGCCAAACAGGGCGCCAATCACCCCGCTGGAGGCGCCAAGCACCATGAAGATTTTAACGATCCCTGATTCACTCATGCCCATGGTGCGCAGGATGGCCACTTCGCCCTCTTTGTCCGTCACCACCATCACCAGCGCGGAGAGGATGTTGAAGGTAGCGACGGCGATGATCAGCACCAGCATCAGCCCCATCATCCGTTTTTCCATGGCGACCGCCTGGAACAGCTCGCCCCGCTCGCGGCGCCAATCCTGCCACAGCAGCCCATCCGGCAACGGTGTCTTGATCACCTCGTCGGCGGCAAAGGGATCATCGAGCCAGAGGCGAATGCCACCGACGGTTTCTGTCGGCAAGCGCAGCAGCCGCTGGGCATCCCCCAGCGCGATCAGCGCAATCTGGTTATCCACATCAGCGCCGACCCCGAAGATGCCGGAGACGGTAAAGAGGCGCTGGGCCGGTACCCGGCCAAACGGGGTGAAGCGGGTCCCTTCGGTCAGGATCAGCCGAACCTGATCGCCAATGGAAACATTGAGGCGACGAGCCACCCCCTGCCCCAGCACGATGCGATAGTGGCCGGCCTGTAGGGTATCGAGGCGCCCCCCCAGCATCTGGCTGTGGAGGATGTCATCCTTGGGCCACTTTGCAGGGTCGATCCCCTGCACACTCACCCCGGTCAGCTGGCCGGGGCTTTGCAGCATCCCTTCGCTGTCGAGCATGGGGGCCGAGGCGACCACATGGGGTAATTTGGCCAGATCCGGCAAGCCTTGCGGGTCTGCATCAATACGGCCAGCCTGATTGGTCACCACCACATGGGGGATCACCCCGAGGATGCGCCCTTTGAGCTGCCCTTCGAAACCGTTCATCACCGAAATGACCACCATCAGGGCGGCGACCCCGATGGCGATGCCAAAGGTAGAGAACAGGGAGATAAATGAGACGAAGCGATTGCTGCGCTTCGAGCCTGCATAACGCAGGCCGATGGCCAGCGAAAGGGGCTGAAAAAGTCCGGTCTTCAAGGATATGTACGTTGCCAACAAAATAAGATACCGGATAATAAAGGGAAACCGTCCATGACAACAAGGGATAGCCTCCATGCAGGAACAGTTCTTCAGCGTCACTCATGCCACGCCGGTCAATGTGATCCCCATGCCGGCCGACTTCCACCTCCCCTCGCTGGAGGAGCTTGACGCTGAGCTGCCGGAGCCCTTTCGGATCTCTTCGGCCATTACCTCCATCGATCTGGTGACCACCCGCCTGCTGCGCAACCAGAACGAGTCGATGCACGATCTGATCGAGATCGTCAATCAGCAGTCCCGCAAGATCGACATGATCATGGGCTATGTGCTCTCCCTGCAGGACCATCCGGAGCAGCGCTTTCACACCCTGCGCTTCGGGGCTGGCCAGCTCACCTACCTGCACCCCTATCATGATCACGGGGATGCGCCACACCTGCACCAGATCGTGCGTCTCAAGATCTTCCTGCGGGAAGAGGCGGCCGCCATCTACTGCTATGGCCAGGTCAAACAGCTCGACGGCGGTGAACATGGCACCCATGTGCAGCTCGACTATGTGCGGATCCGCGAAGATGACCGTGAACTGCTGGTTCGTGCCAGCCTCCACGTGCAATCGAAGCAGCTCAAGCTGCGCGCCCAAGAACGTCAGCGCTAACCAGAGCGAACGTCGCGATAGATAACGTCAACGTTAAAAGAATCGAACCATGCCAATGACACTCCCCGCCTTGCCCGCCAAAGCGGGCCAAAAGATCACGCTCGGCCAGCTGGTCGGCAGCAGCCTCTCGCTGATTGCAGCCCGTCTCACCAGTGAAGCCAAGGGGCCGGTACTGCTTATCACCGCCGATACCCCGAGCGCCCTGCGCCTGGAGCAGGAGCTTCAGTATTTGCTGGCAGACAAGCAGCTAGCCGATCAGTCCGCCCCCGTATTGCTGTTCCCCGATTGGGAGACCCTGCCCTACGACACCTTTTCCCCCCATCAGGACATCATCTCCCAGCGGCTCGAGACTCTCTACAAGCTGCCGCAGATGAGCAAGGGGGTACTCATTGTCCCCATCTCCACCCTGATGTTGCGCTGCGCCCCCCGGGTCTATCTCGACAAATACAGCCTGATGGTGAAGGCCGGTCAGCGCCTCAACCTGCAACAGCTGCGCGGCCGCTTGGCCGAGGCGGGTTACGTAGCGGTGGATCAGGTGCTTGAGCATGGCGAGTTTGCCGCTCGCGGCTCCCTGCTCGATCTCTTCCCCATGGGCAGTAGCAGCCCCTATCGCATCGACTTCTTCGACGATGAAGTGGACTCCATCCGCCCATTCGATCCCGAAACCCAGCGCTCCAGCGAACCAGTCAAGACGGTCAGCCTGCTGCCCGCCCGGGAATACCCTACCGACGAGGCGGCCATCGAACTGTTTCGCGGCCAGTTCCGCGAGCAGTTCGAGCTGTCGCGGGCCGAGGGTTCCGTCTATCAGGAGGTGAGCAAGGGACGCTGGCCCGCCGGCATCGAGTATTATCTGCCGCTCTTCTTCAACCAGACCGCCAGCCTGTTTGACTACCTGCCGGAAGAGACCCTGCTGCTCACCGTGGGGGATATCTACCCCGCCGCCCAGCGTTTCTGGAACGATATCGGCCAGCGCTATGAAGACAGACGCTGGGACAACACTCGCCCCCTGCTACCCCCGGCCCAGCTCTATCTGCCGGTGGAGCAGCTCTTTGCCTCTCTGGGCCAATATGGCGCGGTGCGGCTGCAAGAGGCCGCTACCGCCGGTGATGCTGGTCAGCACGATCTGCCCATCTCGGCGCTGCCGGATCTGCAACTCGATCACAGCAAGGAGCAACCCCTGCTGGCGCTCAACCAGTTCCTGCAAGGTTTTGCCGGGCGCACCCTGTTTGCGGTGGAGTCCGAAGGACGGCGGGAGGTGCTCGGCGATCTGCTGGCGCGTATCTCGCTGCAACCCAAAGAGTTCCCCTCCCTCGACGCCTTTATGGCGAGCCCGGATCGACACGGCCTGCTGGTTGCACCGCTTGAACGTGGCTTCCTGTGGCAGGAGGCAGGTCAGGATCCACTGGCGCTGATTACCGAGACCGAACTGCTGGGCGGCAAGGTACGCAGCAAGCGGGCGCGAGAGAAGAGCAAAAACTTAAGCTCCGATGCGGTGATCAGAAACCTGGGCGAGCTGACCCAGGGTCAGCCGGTGGTCCATCTGGATCACGGGGTCGGCCGCTATCTGGGACTGGAGACCATCGATGCCGGTGGCCTGCCCACCGAGTTTTTGACCCTCGAATATGCCGGCGGCGACAAGCTGTTCGTGCCGGTCACCAGTTTGCACCTTATCAGCCGCTATACAGGCTCTGATAACCCGCCCAGCCACAAGCTCGGCGGTGAAGCTTGGAGCAAGGCGCGGCGCAAGGCGGCGGAGAAGGTGCGCGACGTGGCAGCCGAATTGCTGGATGTCTACGCTCATCGCGCCGCTCGCGCCGGTTTTGCCTTCAAGCACGATAAAGAGGCCTATCGTCAGTTTGCCGCCAGCTTCCCGTTCGAGGAGACCGACGATCAGCTCAACGCCATCAATGCGGTGCTGGGGGACATGTGTCAGGCCAAGAGCATGGACCGACTGGTGTGCGGCGATGTGGGTTTCGGCAAGACCGAAGTGGCGATGCGGGCGGCATTTGTGGCGGTGCACGGCGGCAAGCAGGTTGCCGTGCTGGTGCCCACCACCCTGCTGGCGCAACAGCACTACGACAACTTCCGCGACCGCTTCGCCAACTGGCCGGTGCGGGTCGAGGTACTGAGCCGCTTCCGTTCCGCCAAGGAGCAGAGCGCTGTGATGAAAGAATTGGCCGAAGGCAAGGTGGACATCATCATCGGCACCCACAAGCTGCTCGGCGCCGAACTCACCTTCAAGGATCTGGGACTGCTCATCGTCGATGAGGAGCACAGATTCGGGGTGCGCCAGAAGGAGAAGATCAAGGCGCTGCGGGCCGATGTGGATATCCTCACTCTCACCGCCACCCCTATTCCGCGCACCCTCAACATGGCGATGTCCGGTATGCGGGATCTCTCCATCATCGCCACCCCGCCCGCCAAACGACTCGCCATCAAGACCTTCGTGCGCCAGCACGAACCGGCGGTGGTGCGCGAGGCGGTGCTGCGGGAATTGAAGCGCGGCGGTCAGGTCTACTACCTGCACAACGACGTGGAGAGCATCGAGAAGTGCGCCGCCGACCTGGCGGAGCTGGTACCCGAGGCCCGCATTGGCATCGCCCACGGCCAGATGCGCGAGCGCGACCTTGAGCGGATCATGTCCGACTTCTACCATCAGCGCTTCAACCTGCTGGTTTGTACCACCATCATCGAGACCGGTATCGACGTGCCGAGCGCCAACACCATCATCATGGATCGGGCGGATCATCTCGGTCTGGCCCAACTGCACCAGCTGCGGGGCCGGGTTGGCCGCTCCCATCATCAGGCCTATGCCTACCTGCTCACCCCCCACCCCAAGCTGATGACCAAGGATGCGGCCAAGCGGCTGGAGGCGATCGCCTCGCTCGAAGATCTCGGCGCCGGTTTTGCGCTGGCGACCCACGATCTGGAGATCCGTGGCGCAGGCGAACTGCTCGGCGACGATCAGAGCGGCCAGATTGAATCAGTCGGCTTCACCCTCTATATGGAGATGCTGGAGCAGGCGGTCGAGGCGCTGAAAAATGGCAAGGAGCCGTCGCTGGAGCAGCTGATGAGCCAGCACACCGAGGTGGAACTGCGCCTGCCTGCACTGCTGCCGGATCACTATATTCCGGACGTCAATATGCGCCTCTCCATGTACAAGCGGATCGCCAGTGCGGCGGACGAGCAGGAGCTGCGCGAGCTGAAAGTGGAGCTGATCGACCGCTTCGGCCTCTTGCCGGAGGCAACCAAAACCCTGCTGGAGCTGGCCGCTTTCCGCCAGCGCGCCACCGCCCTTGGCATTCGCCGGGTGGAGATGAGCGAGCGTGGCGGCTATCTCGACTTCACCCAGGAGACCAAGGTCAATCCGGCCTATCTGGTCAAACTGCTCTCCAGCCAGCCACGGGTCTACAAGATGGACGGGCCGACCCGGCTGCGCTTCCAGGTGCCGACCCAGGATCGCGCCATGCGCCTGAAACTGGTGGATGGTTTGCTGGCTGATCTGGCCAACAACAGCCTGTGAATATCTGCAACGCTGGCGGCGAGCCAGAGAGATAATGCCAACTAAAACGGGAGCCATATCGGCTCCCGTTTTTTATTTGCTATCTGACTACTGCGTACGTTCAGCCCTGGTTGGCTGGATCCTCATGGCCGGAGAACTCGCGCATAAAGGCCTCGGCGCGCTCCACCATCTTGGTCGAACCAACAAAGTAAGGGGTACGCTGGTGCAGCGCGGTGGGCTGGATATCCATGATGCGGCCAAAACCGTCAGAGGCCTTGCCACCAGCCTGCTCCACCAGAAACGCCATCGGGTTGCACTCATAGAGCAGGCGCAGCTTGCCGTTCGGCGAGTTGGTGCCGGACGGATAGATGTAGATGCCGCCCTTGAGCAGGTTGCGATGGAAATCGGAAACCAGGGAGCCGATATAGCGGGAGGTGTAGGGTCTGTGGGTCGCCTCATCGCGCTCCTGACAATACTTCAGGTACTTCTTCACCCCGTCCGGGAACTTGATGTAGTTGCCCTCGTTGATGGAGTAGATCTTGCCCTCTTCCGGAATGCGGATGTTCTCGTGGGAGAGGCAGAAGCAGCCGATGGAGGGGTCGTAGGTAAAGCCGTTGACGCCAAACCCAGTGGTGTAGACCAGCATGGTGGAGGAGCCGTAGACCACATAACCGGCGGCGACCTGACGGTTGCCCGGTTGCAGGAAGTCCTCCAGGGTCACCGGCGAACCCTGCGGGCTCAAACGGCGGTAGATGGAGAAAATGGTTCCGACCGAGACGTTGACGTCGATATTGGAAGAGCCATCGAGCGGGTCGATCAGCACCACATACTTGGAGTTTTTGGAGAGTGGCGAGTCAAAGGCCACGAAGTCCTCTTCCTCTTCCGAGGCCATGCCGCACACCTCGCCGCGCGCTTCGAGCGCCGCCTTGAAGCGTTCGTTGGCGTAGACATCCAGCTTCTGCTGCACCTCGCCTTGTACGTTTTCAGCGCCCATGGAACCGATGATATCCGCCAGTCCCGCCTTGTTGATCTCCCGATTCACCACCTTGGCAGCAAGGCGGATCGAGCTGAGCAACGAAGTCAGCTCGCCGGTCGCGGTAGGATAATCCGCCTGCTTTTTGACGATGAACTCACCCATGGTGATCATGTTTCGCATTTTTGTTCCTTTAGATCGCATCCGTTGGCATTGAAAACGTTTGCAGGCATCAGCAAAAAAAATGCCGATCACCGGCGGCCTTGATTTGTAACCTAATGTAACGTCTGTTTTTTGTTTTTGCAGCGAATTAAGCGGCCTATTAAATAAGCTATTTCGCCTCACGTTATGGTAAAAGACACTTTTTATTCGGTTTCAATCGATAACTTTCGGACCCTTAATTCGTGGCAATAACCTGCTGCAAGCCATGAGTTGACTGGCCTTGAGCCATTAAAAATGGAGTCTGATGGCCTGCCGTTCCCTCAGCCATTGCCTCTTGAGATCCGATCGCCAATCCAGCACACTGATTTCGCTTTGGAAGCAAATAAAACTCAAGGATTATCAATGAACAAGACTCTCATTGCCGGCATGGTAGCCGGACTGTTTGCCCTTCCCGCCTGGGCTGCCCAGGTGCCTGCCGGTACCAAGCTGCTGCCGGATGCCCAACAAATCTACGTGACCAATATCGGCACCGAACCCACCACCATCGACCCCCAGCTGGTAGAAGAGACCGCCGGTAGTGCCATCGTCAACGATCTGTTTGAAGGGCTCTATGAGCTGGATAATACCGGCAAGATCAAACCAGCAGGCGCCGTCAGCTACGAGGTCGACAAGACAGGTACCATCTACACCTTCAAACTGAGGCCCGAGGCCAAGTGGTCAAACGGTGAACCGGTCACCGCCGCCGATTATGTCTACGGCTGGCAACGGGCGGCCGATCCCAAGACCGCCTCCAACTACGCCTGGTTTATCGAGTTGACCGGAGTGGTCAATGCAAGCGAGGTGACACAGGGCAAGAAGAGCCCGTCAGAGCTCGGGATCAAGGCGCTCGATGACCACACCCTGCAGGTCACCCTGAAAAATCCGGTCCCCTTCTTCCTGAAGACGCTGGCCCACTACACCACGTTCCCGGCCCCCAAGGCCACCATTGAAAAATTCGGTAAGGATTGGGTCAAACCGGGCAATATCGTCTCCAACGGTGCCTTTGTACTCAAGGAGTGGACTCCCAACGAGCGGCTGAGTGCCGAGCGCAATACCCACTACTGGAACAACCAGCACACCGTCCTGAACAAGGTGATCTATCTGGAGATCGTCTCGGAAACCGCCGCCTACAACCGCTATCGCACCGGTGAACTGCACTACACCACTTATCCGCTGGAGCAGTACAAACAGCTCAAGAGCAAGAGTCCGGAAGAACTGGTCAGCGTCCCCACGCTGGCCAGCTATTACTATGTCTTCAATACCCAGCGCAAACCGTTCGATGACCCGAAAGTACGCAAGGCGCTCTCGCTCGCCATCGACCGGGAGACCATCACCGACAAGATCCTGGGACAGGGACAAATTGCCGCATATAGCTTCACGCCCCCCATTGTGGACGGTTTTGAATTGAAAAAACCGGCCAGCCAGCTGCAGAGCAAAGAGGAGCGGATCAAGCAAGCCAAAGCCCTGTTGGCCGAAGCGGGGTATGGCCCGGACAAGCCACTCACAGTGGACATTCTCTACAACACCAACGAGAGCCACAAAAAGATTGCGCTGGCCGTCTCCTCCATGTGGAAACACAACCTGGGGGTCACTGCCACCCTCAACAACATGGAGTGGAAGACCATGGTCTCGGCACTCAACGAGGGGGATTTCGGGGTTAGCCGCTATGGCTGGAACGGGGATTATAACGATGCCTCCACCTTCCTCGATATCATGACCTCCAGCAGCAGTGCCAACAGCGGCAAGTGGTTCAACAAGGAGTATGACGCCCTGCTGGCCAAGGCCCACGACTCGCTGGATCCCGCTGAACGCAATGCCCTGTATCAACAGGCAGAGGCACTCATTGATGCGGATGCCCCCATCGCCCCCATCTATTTCTCGGTCAAATCAAGGTTGCTCAAGCCTTTCGTGAAAGGCTATCCCCACCTTAACCCGCAGGATGTGGTCTACAGCAAGGAGCTCTATCTGGTTGCCCAGTAACCGGCTTGGAAGATGTAACCATAAAAAAGCGCCTGCATTGCTGCAGGCGCTTTTCATTGGTGGCCAAGCGGGCCATTGGGCCCACTTACGCTTTCACGCAAGATTACTCTTCGGGACAGGGTGCCAACACCACCCGGCGGCGACCCATCACCACCGGACGCGCCAGTAGCTGTGCCAGCAAGACACCCAGCAGGGTCAGCCCACCCCCGATCAGGTGATAGCTGGTTAACCGCTCACCCAGCAGGGTGATGGCAAGGCCAGCCGTCATCACCGGCAGCAGGTTCATAAAGATGGCGGTACGGTTGGCACCGAGCAGGGCGATACCCTGCATCCAGAGCCAGGGCGAGAGCGCCGAAGTGGGGATACCGGCATAGAGGATCAGCCACAGGGCCCGACCATCCGGCCACTGGCCATCCACCAGCAAAAAGAAGGGGGTCAGGATCACCACACTGCAGATCACCTGACCGTAGAGCAACGACCAGTTGTCCAGCCCCAGATCCCACTTCTTGAGCAGCACGCTGTAAAGGGCATAAGTACCGGCCGAGATCAGCATATAGACAGAGCCGATATGAATGCCTTGGGTAAACAGCCGGGTCGGATCCCCCTGCCCCAGCAAGATAGACAAGCCAAGGATGGAAAGCAGCGCCCCCAGCACGGCGCCCCAGGTGGGCCGCTCGCGCAGCAGCCAGATGCTGAACAACACGGTCAGCAGCGGCGTCAGTCCCATCATCAGTCCCATCTCGGTCGCCCCTAGCGTTTGCGCCGCGTAGTACCCAAAAGTCTGGTTGAGCACCATGCCCAGCGAAGCCAGCATGGCGATCTGCCAAAGGCCAGCGCGCAGACGGGCACGCGCACGCCATACCCGACGGGCCAGAAACGGACTTAATACCAGCGCAGCCACCACCCAGCGCGACCAGGCCAAGGCTGCGGGAGACAAAACACCAACCGCCAGTTTACTGACGATGCCATTGCCAGCCCAGATGGCAATGCAGGAGAAGGGAAACAGAAAGGCAAGGGGCATGAGAGGATCCAGACCGAAGAGACAACAGCGGGCCAGTATAGGGGGCGATGGGAGATAAACAAAGGTGTGGGCCTGAACAGCCACGCGGTAAACGCCAGTCGCCAGAAACAAATATGCCCGCAAAAGTGCGGGCATATCAGTGCAGAAACAGGTTCAGAAGCGCATCACGCGGCATCCATGTGCAGTCTGGAGATCAGCTCGTTGACCTCGGTGACTGTCTGGCGGTGGGGAATATCCGCCGGATTCGGCATCAGCAACAAACCGGATTGGAAATCAAACCGCCCCCGACCATGGATGTAAATCCGACCTTTAAAGAAGGTTTTGACATGCTTTGCCACCATCAGTGGCAGGTACTTCTTGAACACTCTCATCGTTTGCAACCTCTTGCAGTTGTATCCGTATGACAGCAGCTTCTGCGAATTAATTCCGTAAAGTATTTATAAAAATCCGGAAAACTCGCCCATCTCTTCCCAAAAAATTCAATCTATAACTTTTTATTAACTTTTAGCCTATTGTATGCGGCCCTTCGAGCCAGAGCAAGGCTCCTTTGCCATCAAGCCACTCGATACAGGCGATCCCCGAGGTGGCAAACATGGGTGCTCCTGCGGCCGGGCAGAGGCTTTGCACCAGATAACCCACCAGCGGCAGATGGCTGACCATCAGGATCTGGTCATGTTGCTGCGCCAGGGTGGTGAGGTAGCTGGCCACGAAAGCGGGATCACCGTACGGGGTAATGTCGCCACTCTCTTCAACGGCTGCTGCGTCAGGTAATTCACTGCATATGGCTTGCCAGGTCTGGCGTGCCCGCAGATAGTTGCTGTGGATCACCCGATCCAGCGGGCCAATCAGCTGAGGCGCCAGCCAGCGGGCCATCTGGATAGACTCTTCAATACCCTGCTCGGTCAATGGACGCTGTTCATCTGTTTTCGCATTCATGCCAGCCTGGCCATGACGCATGATATAGATCTTCATTACAACCTCGCCCAACGGGCCTGTTTTGATAGCCGGGGGATCTTACCCCGCCACGGGTGTGGAAACAATTGCGCTACCTCTCAGAAAAGGGTTTGCCTGACGGGATAGCGGGGTCGATAATCATGTTTAAATTCAAATAAATCCAACGTGAGTCACACGCCAATGAGCCCATATGCCAGTCCCAATGACCATCGGCAATACCATTTTCTGGAGCTGGCCAACCGGCTCAGGGTCTTGTTGATTTGTGATCCCGACACCGACAAATCCGCCGCCTCGCTGGCGGTCAATACCGGCCATTTTGACGATCCCGCCGACCGGCAGGGAATGGCCCATTTTCTGGAGCACATGCTGTTTCTCGGCACCTGCACCTACCCCAAGCCTGGTGAGTACCAGCAATTTATGAGCCGTCATGGCGGCAGCAACAACGCCTGGACCGGCACCGAATTCACCAACTTTTTCTTCGAGATCGACAACGGCTTCTTCGAAGCAGGGCTGGATCGCTTCTCCCAGTTCTTTATCTGCCCCACGTTTGATCCGGAGTGGGTGGACAAGGAGCGCAACGCGGTCGACTCCGAGTATCGCCTCAAGCTGCAGGATGATATGCGCCGCAGCTATCAGGTGCATAAAGAGACGGTCAACCCGGCGCACCCCTTCTCCAAGTTCTCGGTGGGCAACCTCGATACCCTGGCCGATCTGCCGGGACGGGATCTGCGCTCCGACCTTATCCGTTTTTACGAAAGCCACTACAGTGCGGATCGCATGGCGTTGGTGATGATCTCGCCGGAATCCATCGATACCCAGTTGCAGTGGTGCTGTCGCTACTTTGCTCCCATTTTGAATCGCAATTTGGGAACCCCGACCCTCACCATGCCGCTCTATCGGCTCGATGATCTCGGCGTGCGCATCCACATCAACCCGGTCAAGGAGACCCGCAAGCTGTCGCTGAGCTTCCCCTTACCCAATGTGGACGAGTTTTACGACAAAAAGCCCCTCACCTTCCTGAGCCATCTGATTGGTTATGAGGGGGATGGCAGCCTGCTCTCCCTGCTTAAAGCGAAAGGCTGGGTCAACCAGCTCTCGGCGGGCGGTGGCATTAGCGGCGCCAACTTCAAGGATTTTGGCGTCAACTTCGGCCTCACCCCTCTGGGCCTTGAACATGTGGACGATATCCTCGCCGCCCTGTTTGGCTATCTGAAACTGATTGGCCGCGAAGGGCTGCAGAGCTGGCGCTATGACGAAAAACGGACCGTGCTCGAATCGGCATTCCGTTTTCAGGAGCGCGGCCGCCCCCTCGATACGGTGTCGGGGTTGGTGCTCAACCTCTTTAGCTACAAACCTGAGGATCTGCTCTACGGCGACTACATGATGCGCGAATATGACGAGGGGCTGATCCGCCGCTTCCTCGCCAAGCTCACCCCGCACAATTTGCGTATCACCATCACTGCGCCGGAAGTGGCGACCGATCGGCTGGCCCGTTGGTATCAAACCCCCTACAGCGTGACGACCATTACCGAGGCCGAGAAAATTCGCTGGCAGCAAAGCGAGCCGGACTCGGCGCTGGCGCTACCCAAGCCCAACCCCTTTATCAGCAGTAGGCTCGATCCGCGTACGCCCGAGCTTGCCGCCGACATGCCCGCCTGTCTTATCGATCGCCCCGGTTTTCGCCTCTGGCACCTCCATGAGCACCTGTTCAGCGTGCCCAAGGGCAATCTCTATATCTCCATCGACAGCGAACATGCGGTCAAAAATCCGCGCAATATCGCCATGGCGCGCCTCGCCGTGGAGCTGTTGGCCGACCACCTCAACGCCCTCACCTATCCGGCGGAGCTGGCGGGGCTGGGCTATCAGATCTATGCCCATCAGGGGGGCTTTACCATCAACCTGAGCGGTTTTGCCGACAAGCAGCCGCTGTTGCTCGACATGATCCTCGGCAACCGCACCCTGGGGTATCCGGATCCGGGTCGCTTCGCCGAAATCAAGGAGCAGCTCATTCGCAACTGGGACAACCAGTCCAAGGCGCGCCCCATCTCCCAGCTCTTTAACCAGCTCACCAGTTTGCTGCAACCCAACAACCCGCCGTTCGAGCAGTTGCTGCGCCACCTGCGCACGGTAGAGCTGGAGGAGATGCCCGGCTTCGTGGCGAGCCTCTTTGGCGAGGTGCATGTCGAGGCGCTGGTACACGGCGACTGGACTGCTGCCGAAGCACTGGAGCTGGCCGCCCTGATGGAGCGCCACCTGAGCGACATCAATGGCACCAGCAGCAAACCGAGCGGCGAGACCCGCCGCCCGCTCATCTCCATTCAGGACAGGGGCACCCTTATTCGCGAGCAGGGTTGCGATCACGAAGACTCGGCACTGCTGGTCTACTACCAGTCCCGCACCACCCGGGCGCGGGATCTCGCCTGCTTCACCCTGGCAAACCACATCATGTCCTCCACCTTCTTCCACGAGCTGCGTACCCGTCAGCAACTGGGGTATGTGGTGGGCGCCGGCAACCTGCCCCTCAATCGCCACCCGGGGCTGATCTTCTATATCCAGTCGCCGGTGGCGGGGCCGCAGATCCTGCTCGATGCGGTGGAGGAGTTTATCGACCTCTTCCCGCTCGCCATGCTCGAATTTACCGAGCAGCAGTGGCAGGAGAGCAAGGCGGGGCTGCAAGCCCAGCTGAGCGAGCGGGATGCCAACCTGCGCAGTCGCGGCCAGCGGCTGTGGGTCAGCATCGGCAACAAGGATCTGGGGTTTGATCAGCGCGAAAGAGTCTGCGACGAGGTGGGCAAGTTGAGCCGCGCCGATCTGGTGCGCTTTATCACCCAACTGCGTTCGCGCACCTCCGATCGGCTGCTCCTCTGCAGCTATGGTCAGGGGCACGAACATGACGAGCGGATCACCGGCCAGTTTATCGACGATCCACGGGCATTTCGGCTCAATGCCGCCACCTTCGAGGCCTGATCAGGCCTCGACATCCCCCGTTTTTCCTTCCCACCGCAAATCACAGACAATAAAAAGCCGACCCATCAGGGTCGGCTGGAAAAACCATAACAATTGCGACCAAAGCCGCCAAAAGTGAACATGAGCGTGAAAATCAGACACTGAGTTGCTGATCAGCAAGCGGGAAAGACCCGATACTCGCTTTGCAATGCCAACAGTGATTGAGAAACAGCCTCATATTAGGCACTCCCCCCACCAGTCACGTTGATCTACGTCAAAGGAGGTAGCGAAGAGCGCACAGCCCGATGATTTGTCGGCGTAGATCACCCTTTGGCCGCCCGTTAGCTGCCCGTTAGCCACGGCGAACCAGCCGGTAGGCCACCTCATCGAAGTAGGAGAGCTGACCCGACAGCACCCGCGGGTGATCCACCTCGGCGGCGCGCCCCAACACCTCGATACTAAAGTCCCGTTCAAACAGCGCCCGCACCTCCATCTCTCCCACCGAGAAGGGGGGCTGACTCTGCTGCTCAGGCTGATATTCGAGGGTCACCAGCAGGATCTGGCCACCGGTCTCGACCAGCGAACGGATCAGGGCCGCATACTGGCGGCGCATCGCGGTCGGCAGGGCGATCAGCGCCGCGCGGTCATAGACCAGCCGGTAACGGCGACCCAGACTCGGGGCTGCGAAAAAATCCCCCTGAAAAATGCGCAGGCTGTCCACCTGATGGCACTGATAAGGGCCCACCTCGCACACGGTCGCGGCGAGCTGGTTTTCACTGAAGAACTGGCTGATGGCAAGGCTCGATAGCTCGAAACCGTCGACCGGATGGCCCTGAGCGCTCAGCCAGAGCATGTCGCGGGACTTGCCACACAGGGGAACCAGCACCGGCTCGTCCGCTTGCTGGGCTGACCACCAGGATTGCAGCCAGTGGTTGAAGTCCGCCTGATGAAAGCCAATCCGGTTCTCTTCCCAACGCTGATGCCAAAACGCAGCTTCCATCGTTATTACCCTTCTGTACTAAAGATGCCTCAATATCACAACTTAACCGGCACCGCGCAACCCTCTGCCCTCCCCTTTTTGCCGCGCAGTCTCTGCGTGTTATTGGGCGAATGGCGGGACGTCCCCTTGCCCTGTACCTCGCTGTCGCAATCGGCGCTATTGGCTGCGTTTATGACGGACAAGGCATAGCACCCCATGCAAAAACGTCATGGGTGTATGGCGATGAAGGAATAAAAGGAGTGGCGTTGGCAGGCCAAACCGTGCC
>NZ_JBFOCL010000020.1:0-12116 GCF_040907785.1 Aeromonas sp. s8 | reverse complement strand
GCAGGCCAAACCGTGCCTGCCAACGCCAGAAAGATCACGACAGCGTGGCGCGAGCGGCCGCCAGCTGGCGCTCGATATAAGCAAAATCGGGGCGTTCGGCGGGGAGTTCCGAGAGGCAGGCCGCTTTGAGCTGATGCAGCCCATCGAGCTGTGAGCCTTGCGTATCGCAATGGGCCAACAGCTCCTCCAGCAGGCAACCAAAGGCGCGCACTTCCAGTCGCTCAAGGCCCACGGCCCGCTCGCGGTTGCTGCGCTCATATAAAGAAGCGGCGCCAAAATCCCCCAGCAGGGCGCGAGCCGGTGCGTCAGACCCACGGGCAAACAGGATATTGTGACCGTAGAGATCCCCGTGCATGATGCCCGCGCGGTGCAGATGGCCCGCCACCGAGGCGATGCCGTGGGCCATCGCCAGCGCATCCGGCACACTCAGATGCAGCCCCTCGGGATAGACATCCCGGGTGCAGGAGTCCAGGCTCGGCGGCCCGGCCAGATTGGCAAAGGCCGGGTCGATCAGCTCCATCACCAGCGCCGGAATACCGGAGGGGTGATCCGCCACCTTGCCTATCACCTTGATAAGGTTTGGATGAGTGCCCGCCGCCAGCGACGCCGCCATCTCGCAGCGGGGCAGCCCGTCGCTGGTCACCGCCCCCTTGAACAGCTTGACCGCCACCTGACTGTCATCGCCTCTGTCGCTCGCCTGAGTCACTGCATCAGCAGGATTACCCACACGGGTGGCGCGATGGATAACGCCGGATGCTCCCTGCCCCAGCAGCTCGCCCAGCGCCAGCGTCCCCCAGGCAATCGGCGTGAAATGGGCATCATCGATGGCCCGCGCCTCCGCCCCTTCGCTAAAGGGGTTGCCGGAGTAGGCAAGCCAGGAAAGGCGCGGCAGCGAGAGCAGCCACTCGGGGAAGCGTTCGATGCGGTTGGCGGCGATGCGCAGCAGCTCCAGATTACGGCTGTTGGCAAGGCTCGCCGGCAACTCGCGCAGGCGGTTGCCCGCCAGCATCAGCTTTTGCAGGGCGTCGCACTCGCCCAGCTCATCGGGCAGCCTTTCAATTGCGTTATCAGTCAGGATCAGCCAGCGCAAACCGGCGGGCAGCGCTTTGGCCGACACGGTGGCAATCTGGTTAGCCTTAAAGCCCACCATGGTGAGCGCCGGACAGCGCCCCAGCACCTCGGGCAGCTCGGTAAAGCGGTTCTCGGAGCAGAAGATGATGCGCAGTTTGCCAAACCCGGCCAGCTCGTCAGGGAGCGTGCTCAGCTGGTTGCCGGTGAGATCCAGCACCTCCAGCGTCTCTTTCAGGCTCAAAATCTCGTGGGGGAAAACCGCAAGGTTTTCAGAGAGCTTCAGATGGCGGGCACCGCACAGTTCACCTGCGCGCAGCTGTTCCAGAGTATGCATAACCGTTTCTCAATCCTGATGATCTGCCTGATGGCACAGCGACCATCAGCGCGCGCCGAACCCGGGTCCGGCGGTTTTAAAGGGGGGCATTATAAAGAATTCGGGGCGCAGTTCGCCCCTTTTGTTGCCACGAAGGCCTGTATCGACGTGTAGCAAAACGACTTGGGGACAAAGAGAGCAAGATCCGGGTCGTCCCGGCGAGGAGTGGTTGCCATAGTGGGAGTCAAACCCAAGTCGGTTGGAACCTATTGGAGTTCCAACCCACAGCCAACCCTGTACGCCACTTAGCTGGCGCACAACACACTCAGCGAGGGAACTGCCATGTCATTACTGTCCAACAAGGTCGCCATCATCACCGGCGCCAGCTCCGGCATCGGCCGCGCCAGCGCCATCCTGTTTGCCCGCGAAGGGGCCTGCGTCGTCGTCGGCGCCCGCCGCCAGCCCGAGCTGGATCTGCTGGTGGAGGAGATCCGCCACGAGGGGGGCCAGGCGGTGAGTCTGGCGGGAGATGTGAAAAACGAGAGTTACGCCCACGACCTTGTTGATCTCGCGCTAACCCGTTTCGGGGGGCTCGATATCGCCTTCAACAACGCCGGTACCACAGGCACGCCGGGTAGCGTAGAGCAGCTTGAGCTGACGCAGTGGCAGGAAACGCTGGATACCAACCTCACCAGCGCCTTTGTGGGAGCCAAGTACCAGATCCCCGCCATGCTGGCGCGTGGCGGCGGCTCGCTTATTTTTACCTCCACCTTTGTCGGCCATACCCTGGGGCTGCCCGGCATGGCGGCCTATGCGGCGAGCAAGGCGGGCCTCATTGGCCTGACCCGGGTACTGGCTGCCGAGTATGGGGCACAAGGGGTTCGGGTCAACGCCCTGCTGCCGGGGGGCACCGACACTCCCATGGGGCGGGCTTTTGCCAATACGCCAGAGAGCCTCGCCTTTGTGCAGAATATGCATGCCCTCAAACGGCTGGCCCAACCGGAGGAGATCGCCCGCTCGGCCCTTTATCTCGCGTCAGATGCATCCAGCTTTACCACCGGCATTGCTCTGCTGGCCGATGGTGGGGTATCAATTTGTCGCACATGACCTTGTCACCCCCAAGATCCTGCGACCGCAAACTTATCGTGAGAGCGCCTTATGTCTGATTACGCCCGCATCGCCGATGCCATCCGTTTTATCGAAAGTCAGGTGGAGCGCCAGCCCACTCTGGACGAGATAGCGGCGCACGTTCACTTAAGTCCCTTTCACTTCCAGCGGCTGTTCAGCCGCTGGGCCGGAGTGACGCCCAAACGCTATCTGCAGGTGCTGACCCTGGAGCGGGCCAAGGCACTGCTGCAGGAGTCGCGCCCCCTGCTGGAGGTGGCCGATACCCTGGGCCTTAGCAGCGGCTCGCGGCTCTACGATCACTTCGTGCAGCTCGAAGCGGTGACGCCGGGCGAGTACAAGCAGCGCGGGGCCGGGCTGGTTATCGATCACGGGGTGCACGACACCCCCTTCGGTCAGGCATTCGTCGCACTGACCCCGAGAGGGGTGTGCAACTTTTCGTTTCTCGATGACAAGGCCCCAGAGGCGCCGCTGGCCACCCTCGCCCACAGCTGGCCAGAGGCAGAACTTAGGGAGGCGCCATCACGCACCCAGAACGTCATCAACACCATGTTCGATGGCAGCAAGGCGCCGGATCGCCCCATCTCCTTGCACGTGAGCGGCACCAATTTTCAGATCAGCGTCTGGCGGGCGCTGCTGCAGATCCCGCCCGCCAAGGTGGTGAGCTACGCCCAAGTGGCAAGCGCCGTCGGCAATCCCAAAGCCGCCCGCGCCGTGGGACTGGCGGTGGGCGCCAACCCCGTCGCCTTGATGATCCCCTGCCACAGAGTCATTCAGCAAAACGGCAAACTCGGCGGCTATCACTGGGGCGAGACCCGCAAACAGGCGATACACGCTTGGGAAGCGGCGAGGTATGAGTGAAGGTGGCCTTTTTCTGCCCGGCCTAATGAGGAGAACAAGAATCTTGGTAGTGAGTCAGCAGACAATCAGGCCACGCCAGACAAGCGTGCGGCGATATAAAGCGGGGACATAAGAAGAATCGGGGCGCAGATCGCCCCTTTGGTTGCTTTGGCGAGGCTCCGCGCTCAGCCGCCCCACCCCAGCAAATTAACGAAACACGTAGGGTGCAATAAGCGCAGCGCATTGCACCGTTTACTGAGCGGCTTGTGTGCAAAACCGCAGAAACCAAATTAGCGGTGCAATTTCATTGCACCCTACGGCACTTGTTAGGATGTTATTTCGCATAATCTCTATGATCCACTACACAAGCGTTAATAAACTGTCGACCAAGCCCAGTGACAATTATGGTTTTATGGACAAGCTCTGATTTTCTACCTTCTTGGTTGTTTATTGACTCACAAACAGCCTTAACAAACGGATGTTCATCCAAATGCTTATAGGTATCTTCACCAATCAACGAATAGCTTGCTGGAATTTCTAGCAGTCCGAGTCTACACAAATTATCCAGATAGCTAGGCATACGGCCATAATCATTGACTCCAACCTTTCCCCCTAATACTGTAAAGTTCCTGAACTGATCACGACCACCTGAATTATCTTCACGGTTATTTCGAATGGTGACTGCGGGCTCTTGCTCTGTTGATATTAAAGAAGTTAATAGTTTTGCTTCATCCACAGAAAGCTGTTTAATGATTTCAACAAAACTTGGATGTGCATTTTTAGTCGTTGCTTTATCCATTGATGATGCCAATAGATTTGCATAAAGCTCTTTAAGCTCATCAATAGAACCTGTATATCGAAGTGACTCTAAGGCAGGTCCTGCAACGTGAGGAGGAGGCGTTACAATATTATTTTCAGGTACATTTTGCAGTTTTTCCGAAACCTTTTTGTCTACGAATTATTTAATTTGTTCATACCCCCAAACCAAGGCGGAAACTGGAGATAAAGCAACATTAACAGTTTTTGCAACTGTTCCTAATGCCTTACCTATTTCTTTGGCAGCAGGCTGTATCGCGTCCTGATAGATGGGCACTGCTTTGGCCAATCCAGTTACAGCATTAATTGTGCCTTCAACACTTCCTTCGGACTTTTCTGCTTCAGACATAATTAATCCATTACCTCATCATGTACTCTAACAGTGATTAGATGGAAAGCGGAAATAATCCAACAGGAAAGCCTTCCGTAAAATTCTGATTTATATCTTTATAACCACAAAAAGCTACTTTAAATAATTAAACTACCAAGAAATCATTGATATCTGAACGTATTCGCTTAACTTTTTATTTTTGCCATCCATTACAGTTGTATAAAAAACAGCTAATGAGTCCGACATGGAAAGAGCCACCAAACTACACCTGCGTGAACAAGTCAGTAACGTGATGCGCTTGCATCACTACAAGCAATCGTGCAAAAAGCTCTGCTGATACTGGAATCACCATCTCATACGCCTCCATTCACTGTGACGCCCACTGATGCGGCTTGCTCACACAGTTCCCGAATAACAGCCAAGCTACCACCAGAGAGCATCTAGTTTGCAGCTTTTGATCAACGCGATGTCTCTGGTTTGATTCATCGGTGATCCCAAAGAGATAATATCCAGACGGATATCCTAGCGAGCAAGACAGATAAGCAAAAGCAGATGATGATAGTTTCCTGAGCAAGATCAACAAATCAATTAATAAGTACAAATACTGACCGCGTATTAGAGGTAACTGGTGGTGGAAATAAGAAAGACGCCCCAAGGCGTCTTTCATATTTTCAGGATTTGGAGCAAACCGGTTAGGAAATCTCCCCCTCCCCACCTTGCTCCACCACCTAATCAAATCGGGGTAATGGAGGTGATATGGGCATCCCCGTCCAGTGATTTGAAGATCTGTACCACGGCTTCGCCATGGATCGGTTTTGCAAGCGGCACAGTGCTCTTGCACTTGAAGCGGTAGTTGGTGCCAGCCACCACCTGGGTGGAGACTTCAAAGGGTACGTACTGCACCCCGACAAATCCTTTCAGCGCCTGATCAAATACCGCCTGATCCTCGGCGGTCAGCTTGTGATATGCGGTCCATCCACCCACCAACACTGCTTGTTCTGACATATCAAACTCTCCGTGCTCTATGATCCCGACTCGTTTGGCCGTTCGGGCTGCGCCCCGTTGATTCAAGTGGTTTCCGGTCTCCACCGGGGTGTCATCACTGCCGGTTGGCGCGATGACGATGGGCCCGTTTGCTCAGCTATCTGCTACTGGATCAGCCCTCCCCCCAGCCACGAGCCGCTGTTGACAGCGGGCTCAATTGGCATGAGAGAGCCTAGTGCGAGATGGCAAAAATGCCCCTGTCACATATGACAGGGGCAAGGTGGCGAAAAAGCTGCTCGAAAAAAGAAGATGTGTGGCGCAAACGATTGAGAAAATAAAAGACGCCTCAAGGGCGTCTTTTTTGTATTTTTATGCTCGAAGGATAGAAGGGCTAGCGCCGCTTATTCCCATTCGATGGTTGCGGGCGGCTTGCCGGAAACGTCGTACACCACGCGGGAGATACCGTTGATCTCGTTGATGATGCGGTTCGATACGTGACCGAGGAAGTCGTACGGCAGGTGAGCCCAGTGGGCGGTCATAAAGTCGATGGTTTCGACGGCGCGAAGCGCAATGACCCAGTCATATTTGCGACCATCGCCCATCACGCCAACGGAACGCACCGGCAGGAATACGGCGAACGCCTGGCTGACCTGGTTGTAGAGGTCGGCTTTACGCAGCTCTTCGATAAAGACCGCATCGGCGCGGCGCAGAATATCGCAGTACTCTTTCTTCACTTCGCCAAGGACGCGCACGCCCAGACCCGGGCCCGGGAACGGGTGACGGTAGAGCATGTCGTAGGGCAGACCCAGCTCGAGGCCGACGCGACGCACTTCGTCTTTGAACAGCTCGCGCAGCGGCTCGACCAGACCCATCTTCATCTCTTCCGGCAGGCCGCCGACGTTGTGGTGAGACTTGATGACGTGGGCTTTGCCGGTCTTGCTGGCAGCGGATTCGATAACGTCCGGATAGATGGTGCCTTGTGCCAGCCACTTGGCGTTTTTCAGCTTCTTGGCTTCATCATCAAACACTTCGACGAAGACGCGGCCGATGATCTTGCGCTTGGCTTCCGGCTCGTCAACACCGGCCAGGGCTGAGAGGAAGCGCTCTTCGGCTTCAACCTTGATGATGTTCAGACCAAAGTGGTCACCAAACATCTCCATCACCTGCTCGCCTTCGTTCAGACGCAGCAGACCGTTGTCCACGAAGACGCAGGTCAGACGATCGCCGATGGCGCGGTGCACCAGCATGGCGACCACGGAGGAGTCGACACCGCCGGAGAGGCCGAGGATCACTTCATCGTCACCCACCTGCTCGCGGATGCGGGCAACGGCGTCGTCGATGATGGTGGCCGGGGTCCAGAGGCATTCGCAGCCGCAGATATCTTTGACGAAGTGCTCCAGCATGCGGGCACCCTGACGGGTGTGGGTCACTTCCGGGTGGAACTGCACGCCATAGAAGCGCTTGGCTTCATTGGCCATGGCCGCGTGGGGGCAGGTCGGGGTCTGGGCGATGGTGGTGAAGTCGGCCGGAATGGTAGTGACCTTGTCACCGTGGCTCATCCAGACATCCAGCAGGGCATTGCCGTTGTCAGCGATGGCATCTTCGATGTTGCGCAAGAGCGCACTACTCTTGCCAGCCTCGCCCAGCACTTCCACCTTGGCGTAACCGAATTCACGCTCGGTGGAGGATTGCACCTTGCCACCCAGCTGCTCGGCCATGGTCTGCATGCCGTAGCAGATGCCGAACACAGGGACACCGGCGTTGAACACATACTCGGGGGCCCGCGGGCTGCCCGCTTCGGTGACGGACTCGGGGCCGCCGGAGAGGATGATGCCGCTCGGATTGAATTCGCGGATCTGCTCTTCGGTTACGTCCCAGGCCCACAGTTCGCAGTAAACGCCGATTTCGCGCACGCGGCGGGCGATCAGCTGGGTGTACTGGGAACCGAAGTCGAGGATAAGGATACGGTGCTGGTGAATGTCTTTAGTCATTTTATTCCTGCATCAGGCTGATGTTGTCACAAAGGGCACGGGATAAAAAAAGGGTGGAAAAACGGGGCGCAGGGCCCCGTTTTATCAGCCCATCCGATAGTTGGGGGCTTCTTTGGTAATGGTCACATCGTGGACGTGGGACTCTTTCATCCCGGCGCCGGAGATGCGCACAAACTCAGCTTTGGTGCGCATGTCGTCAATGGTGGCGCTGCCGGTCAGGCCCATGGAGGAGCGCAGGCCGCCCATCTGCTGATGGATGATCTCTTTGAGGCGACCCTTGTACGGCACGCGACCCTCGATGCCTTCCGGCACCAGCTTGTCGGCGGCGTTGTCGGTCTGGAAGTAGCGGTCGCTGGAGCCTTTGGACATGGCGCCCAGGGAACCCATACCACGGTAGGATTTGAAGGAGCGACCCTGATAGAGCTCGATCTCGCCCGGCGCTTCTTCAGTACCTGCGAACATGGAACCTACCATGACGCAGCTGGCGCCCGCGGCAATGGCCTTGGCGATGTCGCCGGAGAAGCGGATACCGCCGTCTGCAATCACCGGAATACCGGTGCCTTCCAGCGCGTCAACGGCGTCGGAGATGGCGGTGATCTGGGGCACGCCCACGCCGGTCACGATACGGGTAGTACAGATGGAGCCCGGGCCGATACCGACCTTGACGGCGTTGACACCGGCAGCAGCCAGCGCTTTGGCGCCCGCGGCGGTCGCCACGTTGCCACCGATGATCTGCAGATCCGGATAGGCGTCGCGAGTGGCCTTGATGCGATCCAGCACGCCCTGGGAGTGGCCGTGGGAGGAGTCGATCAGCAGCACGTCAACACCGGCTTCCACCAGCGCGGCGACGCGCTCTTCGTTGCCGGCACCGGCGCCAACGGCAGCACCGACCCGCAGACGACCTTTGTCATCTTTACAGGCGTGGGGCTTGCGCTCGGCTTTCTGAAAATCTTTAACGGTGATCATGCCCTTGAGTTTGAAGTCGCCGTTCACCACCAGCACTTTTTCGATACGGTGCTTTTGCATCAGGGCAACCACCTCTTCACGAGGGGCCCCTTCACGCACGGTGACCAGACGATCTTTCTGGGTCATGATCTGTTCAACGGTCTGGGAGAGGTCAATCACGAAGCGCACGTCACGGCCGGTGATGATACCGACCAGCTGATTGCCGTCAGTCACCACGGGGTAACCGGCGAAGCCGTTCTTGTGGCTCAGCTCCTTGATTTGGGCGATGGTCATGTCAGGGCGTACGGTGACGGGGTCAGTGACCACGCCGCTTTCGTACTTCTTGACCTTGCGCACTTCGGCAGCCTGCTGCTCGATGGACATGTTCTTGTGGATAAAGCCGATACCGCCTTCCTGGGCCAGTGCGATAGCCAGACGGGCTTCGGTCACTGTGTCCATGGCAGCGGAGATCATCGGGATGTTCAAGCTGATGGCGGAGGTCAACTTGGTACGCAGATCGGCAGTATTGGGAAGAACTTCGGAGTGGGCGGGAACCAACAGTACATCGTCGAAGGTTAACGCTTCTTTGGCAATCCTGAGCATGGCAATATCTCACCGTTGAGGAAGTGGGGGTGTAAAATATTGCCGACGAAGTTTACTCACGCATTGGTCACTGGTAAAGAAGTTTTTTGAATTTTTTATGGCATAGCCCTCTTTTAGGCGGCCAAAACGCCAAAAAACCAAGATTATCAGTACGAAAAGCGCCATTTCGGGGCAAAAGAGTTGGCTAACCGGTGATTTATGCAAAAAGCATGCTTGTGGCTCTCTCACTCCTGACAACCATGACGATGCCTCCCACCAATGTGGCTTCACGCCCAAGTTTCCATACCAGGGTCTGGCAATCTATTGCAACAGAGCCACACCCGAAGAACCAGAGTTCATCCCGGTATTGTGACATCAATGGAACACCGGATGAGGGGTCTGTTTCACAGTCGAAAATATCTGTAGCACAGATCAAATAAAGTCTCGTATGATTCCCGTTCATGCGCTATGAGCTGGCCGAACATTTTGCAAACAACCGGATACAGGTTTTTCCTGATTCCAGAATTAAGTAGCAGTGTCGGCATTAAAATTAGGCTATTTTTAATACTCAAAATAATAAAGGAATAACTTTAACAATGGCGTTTACTGTAAGATTAAGCACTCTGCTTGCCCTGTTATTCGGCTTGGTCGGTGGAAGTATTGGTGGCTATCACTTTTCAAAATGGGAGCCCTTTATTAAAGAATATATTGACACTGTCAACCACAGGAATAGTTTTGAACCAAACACTGCACCCTCTGCAACTATGTCCGAGCAGGAAATAATGCAGAGGCTGCTCACAAAACAACTTCAGCAATATGCAGGCAGGCCTCTAAGCGAAATAGATAAATATGCAGCAATGATCAAGATCGAGCTTGAAAGTAAACTAAAACTCACCAAACAGATGAAGGGGCAAGAATGCAAATTAAATATCCACATGGCCCCAGATGGCAAGATCACTCAAGTAAAAATAATCTCTGGTAACACCGAACTATGTAATGCGGGTATTGATGCTGCCAAAAAAGTCTACAAATTTCCAACCCCTAAAACAAAAGACACATATGAGATGATCAAAGAATTCAACATCCAGCTAAACCCAGATCTATGACATCCACATCTCGGTTCTTGAGAATCTCTGAGTTAAGATAGCAGCCATTGTTTTATCTCGGCCCCGCCGGAGCAGACCACAGGTACGCCTTTGAACCGATTTACCCCATCCAGTGCGGCGAGCGGCCGCGAGCAGCAGGTCTTTACCGTCACCCGCCTCAACAGCGCCGTGCGCATGATCCTGGAGCAGGATCTGGGGCTGGTGTGGCTGACCGGCGAACTCTCCAATCTGGCGATGCCAAGCTCCGGCCACTGGTACTTTTCACTCAAAGATCTGGGGGCTCAGGTGCGCTGCGCCATGTTCAAGGGCAACAACCGGCGGGTGGCCTTCCGCCCGCAGGATGGCATGCAGGTACTGGTGCAGGCGCGGGTCTCCCTCTATGAGCCGCGCGGCGACTACCAGCTGATCATCGAGTCGATGCAGCCCGCTGGCGACGGCGTGCTGGCGCTGCGTTTTGAAGAGCTCAAGCGCCGCCTCGGCGCCGAGGGGCTGTTTGACGAGAGCCGCAAGCGGCCGCTGCCCCGTGAACCGCGGGCGGTGGGCCTTATCACCTCCGCCACCGGCGCGGCCCTGCACGATATGCTGACGGTGCTTAAACGCCGTGCGCCGGATCTGCCGGTCTTTATCTACCCGACTCAGGTACAGGGGAGCGCCGCCATCAGCCAGATAGTCTCTGCGATTGCCCTTGCCAATCGCCGCGCCGAGGTGGATGTGCTGATCGTCGGGCGCGGCGGCGGATCCCTCGAAGATCTCTGGTGCTTTAACGAAGAGGCGGTGGCGCGCGCTATTGCCCACTCCGCCATACCTGTGGTGAGCGCAGTGGGCCATGAGGTGGATGTCACCATCAGCGACTTTGCCGCCGACTTGCGCGCCCCTACCCCGTCGGCCGCCGCCGAGCTGGTGGCGCCAGACAATCAGGCCCGCATCCAGCGCCTCGCTCACCTCAAGCAGCGACTGCTGCAGGCGATGAGTCGCCAGCAGACCACCGCCTGCCACGATTTCATCCTGCTGCAAAAGCGGCTCGACCATCAGGATCCGAAGCGGCGGCTGGAACAACAATCCCAGCGCCTCGACGAACTCTCCACCCGTTTGCAGCAACTGCTGCACCAGCGGTTGCATCAGGGTGAGCGGCGCCTCGCCAATCTTGAGCTGCGCCTGCAGGGCAAGAGTCCGGAGCGCCTCTTGGCAGCTGGCAAGCGCCGCCACCAGCTGGCCGAGGAGCGGCTTCATGCCCTGATTGCCAAGCGGCAAGACCTTGCTAGTCACCGCCTCGCCATGCTCACCGCCCGCCTCGACGGGGTGAGCCCGCTCGCTACTCTCGGTCGCGGCTACTCCATCACCCGCACTGCGCGTGGCGAAGTCATCAGCCGCGCCGATCAGGTCAATCGTGGCGATCAGCTCATCACCACCCTGGCGCAAGGGAGCCTGCAGGTGCGGGTCGAGGAAGTTATCAAAGACGCCGCACAGTAGATCGGCTGCATTGTAGTGGTCTAATCATCCCGGACACCATTTTAGGTGGTACAGTCGCCACCATGACCTGAGGTGTTCAATGATAGGATTACGTCGCTCATTTACTGCCGAATTCAAACTCGAAGCCGCATCCCTGGTGCTCGACCAGGGATATTCTGTCCCCGAAGCCAGCCGTTCACTGGATGTCGGTGAAACCGTACTGCGCCGCTGGGTTCAGCAACTGCAATCCGAACGCTGCGGTACAACCCCAATCAGCAAAGCACTGACTCCGGAGCAGCAAAAAATTCAGGAGCTGGAAGCCCACATCAACCGGCTCGAACGTGAGAAGGACATTCTAAAAAAGGCTACTGCTCTCTTGATGGCGGACGAGTTCACACGTACGCGCTGATAGACCGATTAAGGGAGCAAGCCCCCATCACTCTGGTCTGCTGCGCTTTCGATGTGCCCACTTCCTGTTTTTACGATTATCTGGCCCGTAGGCGGGCGATTAACCGTGAGCGTATGCAGCAGCGCTCTGAGTTGCGCCGGTTGTTCAAAGCGAG